>JAODGP010000008.1 GCA_025464345.1 Methanosarcinales archaeon
CCGCTACTTCTTCTTCACCGCTCGGAATGCGGTTGCCTGTTCATATATTGGAACTTAAGTATATAAACTTTTCATGTTACCATACAATCTCTACACCTCTATCTTACCGAACCCGTAACTCACCCATCGCCCTATCTGGAAGAAATCAGCGAGTTCTAACACCATTTTCATCTCATCCGGCAGCTCTTCTACCTCATACTCCACCCAGCCCCACACACCTCTTAACGGTATCACCTCACCTCTCATATTCCTGTGCCTCCACAAAAAATAATCAATTTCGAAATCCTTCACCTTCACTTCTTCTAATGCATCCACACGGACAGGATAGACATCCTTCACGTAATACTTCGTGAATTTATTCGCCTGCCTCACCAGAGCCTTTATAATCGCTCTTAAAGCAGGCACTACCTGCAGCTCACCGCTGTCAAATAACGCAACCGGCGAGATAAACCTGAATCTCCTTCCCGGCTCTTTCAATGAAAAACCACGCTCATCATATCTTATTCCTTCCACTCTGCAAGCCACACCGCCTAAGTGGCTCTCCACCTTATCACTCAATGCGAGCACCACATCCTTAATGAAATGCTCCGAGAAGCCCATGAATCTGAGATTCACTGTGATTATCTCCTTTTCTTTGGTGGTATAAAAGAAGAAAGGGCGGACATCTATCTCTGGATTCTTGAACAAAACCGAAGAGAGCATCTTATCACGGTAAAACGCATCTCCCAACCAGCCCCTCACAACAGGTCCATAATATGCCAGCCTCGCTTCCCGCTCCTGCTTTATCCTCAACTCTATCTCATAATATCCACGCTCAAGGAGCTCCACTAAGGTCATCAATATGAAATATGGCAAACTAAAATTAAAGTCATTCCGGGGATAAAATTTGGAATTTGGTGCTTGTGAATAAGCCCTTACCGGGCTTGCACGGGCAGTGGTGTGGCACCACACATCCTTCCGGTATAACTATAAATGTATGTATGACGCTCTTACTTATGATGACCGGCAGTATCTGGCTGAAGGAGCTCATACTTGAGAACTTCATGTCGTATGAATATGCGAGGATACCACTCAAACCGGGATTGAACCTGATTTCAGGACCGAACGGTGCGGGTAAGTCCTCCATACTTCTCGCTATCTCGGTCGCACTCGGACAGATCTACACAGAGAGGAGCAGGCGATTGAAGGACCTCATAAGACGCGGCGAGGATATAGCACGGATCACTCTCGTATTTGACAACCGCAAGAGGGACGGTATGCGCCCGATAAGTCTATCAGACGCAGATACCTTCATGCTATCACGATACCTGCGCAGTGATGGCAACTACTGGTGGGAAGCGGATTATCGCCGTGTGAGCTATGAAGAGGTCAGCCGGCTATTCAAAGAGTTCGGGCTTGACCCTGACAACATGCTGATAATAATGCATCAGAACACGATGGAACAGTTCTGTCTGACGACGCCGCAGCAGAAGCTGAAACTGCTGGAAGATGCTGTCGGATTCAGTAAGTACCGTGAGCGTGTGTTAGAAGCCAGGAACCGGCTGGAATCCATCATAAGCGAGGATGAATCCATCACAGCGCTCTTAGGCAAGGCGGAGGAGAGCCTTGGCTACTGGAAAGAGATGCACGATAAGTACTTGCAGCGTGAAGCGCTAAAAAAACAGCTGGATTGGCTGAAGCGTGAGGCGATATGGGCTCGGATATTGAAGCAGGAATCGGCACAGAGTGCGCTCATGGAGCGACTGAAGCTGAAGGAACGTGCACTTGAGGCAAATGCAGAGGAGATGGACCGGACGGAAGAGAGCATAAAGCAATGGCGTGTTAAGCTCGATTCGTGGAAGACTGGCATGAAAGAAGCATTTTACGAACTCCTGCAGCTCGAGAAGGAGGCGACGAGCGTTGAAGACCTTATCACGCATCTGCAGGAGATGGAGACGCTCATGAGCGAATTTGGCAGGTATGAAGAGCTGGATCGCTGGCATATGCGTGAGAAGGAAGCGGAACGCAGGCTGGAACAGCTGAGGGAGATGATTGTACGAGCACAGAGCGAGCTCGGAGCGCTCGAACGAACCATAGAGCTCAATCTCGACACATATATAAGCTATTGTGTGAAGGGCGAAGTGTTGAAGATCAAGCGCGAACTGATAGAGAGCGAGATAAAAGAGCTCAAGCACGAGCTGGAGAAGGTGAAGCGCAAATTGCATGAACTGGAGCCGTTACGTAAGAAAGCGGGCGAGAGGATAGAGACCGAACGTAAGCAGAACGAGATAGAGCATGAGATAGAACTGACGAATGCGAAGATAGAGGCTCTCGGTGATATACCGGCAGAGACTGAGGAGATATACTCGTCCTATGGCAGGCTGTATGAGGAGCTGAAAGCACGGGCGGAGATAGTGGCTTCCAACAGGCGAGAGGGGCTGAAGGAGCTGGAAACACGGACTAAGGTCTGGCGTGATGCGATTATGGAACTGTTAAACTCGGTGAATCGCTCATTCCAGGAGATTATGGCGTGTATCGGTGCTACCGGGCTGGCTCGCCTGGTTAACCCTGACGACATAGAGGATGCGGGTCTGGAGCTCTATGTTGGCTTTCGTGGCTCGCCACCCGTGCTCTTCGATAATTATACGCAGAGCGGAGGAGAGAAGACGGCATCAATAATGGCTTTCCTGCTCGCTATACAGCAACTCATACGCTCACCCTTCAGAGCGGTGGATGAGTTCGATATACACATGGACCCTCGTAACCGTGAGGAGATATACAGGAAGATGGTCTCGCTGATGCGAGATACCCAGTGCCTGCTGATAACACCGAGCCAGCTGACCGTTAGCGACCCGAATGTGCATGTGATAGTTGTGCAAAAGACACGGGGCAAATCAGAGGTGAAAGAAGTGAAGATGGTAAATAATGCCTGAGCCGATGAAGTGGGATTAATCCGTTCCTATCAGCAATTTCACTCATAGTTTCACACTTTATAATAGTTTATAACTTATAGAGAGGTATGGAAATGAGCGATATGCGGAAGGAGGTATGGGTAAAGGCAGACGAAGGCACCTGGGAGGATAAGAAATCGCTAATCACCGCAAGCCTGGAATCGGGCGTTGACGTGCTGCTGGTGGACGAGCCGGATGTGAGCAGGGTGAAGGAACTGGGTCGTATCACAGTAGCAGCCACCGTGCCTGTGGATTCTGAATCTGACAGACCGGACATAATCGTTTATGGCAGGGGTAGCGAGGGTGATGGCACGATACCCCTACCGGCTGATATATCCGATTCGAGCGTTTATAACGCATTGAAGCGTGCTCATGGCACGAAACAGACCGCAGCATACGTGGTAATCAGGGGCAAGGAATACGAACGTTTCGCAATTGATGCCTCGGATTACTCCAATTACGTGATTGTAATAGGCGAGGACTGGAAGATAATACCGCTGGAGAACATAATAGCGGAGTTACAGAGGAGGAATACAAAGGTGATAGCGGGCGTGCAGAGCGCAGAGGAGGCGAGAACCGCACTTGAAACGCTGGAATACGGCGCTGATGGCGTCTTGCTCGATACTACCGACCCGTCAGTGATAAAGAAAGTTGTGGAGCTGAGGGAAGCATACGCAATGGGCAGACTCGCTCTCTCTCATGCTCGTGTGACGAACGTGAAGGAGCTCGAGATGGGTGACCGTGTCTGTGTGGATACCTGCACCCTGATGTCACCGGGAGAGGGTATGCTCGTCGGGTCTCAGTCGTTCGCACTCTTCCTTGTGCACTCGGAATCAGAGGAGAGCCCTTATGTGGCTGCGAGACCTTTCAGGGTGAATGCCGGCGCTGTGCATGCATACATACTCGTGGGTGATAAGACGCGTTACCTCGCTGAACTGCGGTCAGGTGATGATGTATTGATAGTAAATGCAGAAGGTGCGGTTCGTAAATCGGTTGTTGGACGTGTGAAGATAGAGAAGCGTCCGTTGATGCTCGTGGAAGCTGAGGTTGATACACCCGCGGGTAAGAAGAATTGCAGTATCATATTGCAGAATGCCGAGACGATAAAGCTGATGGGCAAAGACAGACCCATATCGGTCGTCGAATTGAAGGAGGGTGACGAGGTCCTCGTCCATTTAGCCGGATCCGCGCGGCATTTCGGCACCGCAATAGAGGAGATGGTGATAGAGAGATAGCCTGTATGGAATCGCTGGATGCAATTCTGAGCGACGTTATAGAGCATATAAGACCCGGCAATGCCGAGCGTGCAGCGGTAAAAGCCCTTACCGAATCGATTATCGAGGAATTGAATACCAGAGCAGCTTCTATGGGCATAAACGCACATGCCATCTCTGTTGGCTCTACCGCACGTGATACGTGGCTGAGTGGTGAGGCTGACATAGATATATTCATCATGTTCCCTGCGGACACGCCGGAGCATGAATTAAAGACAGAGGGGCTCTTGCTGGCAAAGAGCGTATCCAGCAGCTATGAGGAGAGATACGCATCTCACCCTTACATCCATGCCCACTTCCGTTACGGCGGTATGGAGTATGGTGTGGACCTGGTGCCGTGTTTCGCAGTGAAAGACGCCACCAGCCTGAAATCCGCTGTGGACCGGACACCCTTCCATAACGAATATGTCAGAGAGAGACTGCCGGGGCTTGAGGACGAGGTGAGATTATTGAAGCAGTTTCTGCGCTGCCTCGGCATTTATGGCTCGGAACAGCGCCGGAAAGGCTTCTCCGGATACCTCTGCGAATTGCTCATATTGAAGTATCGCTCTTTCATAGCACTGCTCAGACATGCCGCAAACTGGCGATATGGCGAGCGAATAGACATAGAAGGACACGGGCAATACAGTGGTGACGACCCGCTTATCGTTATAGACCCCGTGGACCCGAGCCGTAACGTTGCCGCTGCTGTATCTCCTTATTCCTTCTGCAGATTGATAGATGCTGCACGTGAGTTCCTCGCACGTCCCGCTCGTTCGTTCTTCATGCCGAAGGAGGCGAAGCCGCTGAGCGAATCGGAATTCCATCGCATATTAAGAGATCGTGGCACTTATTTCATTATAATCAGGTTTGAAGCGCCGGACGTCGTGGATGACATCCTCTTCCCGCAATTGAGGAAAGCAGAAGCTTCTATCAGGCGATTGATTGAGCGTAATGATTTCGTTGTCTACCGTAGTGACGTGACGGTCGACGGCGGCAGTGCACTGCTCGTATTCGAACTGCTCGTATGGCAGCTACCGTGCATCAAGAAGCATCTCGGACCGCCTGTAACGCTCCGCAGGCATGCGGAACGGTTCAAAGCCATGCATTCGCCTCCTTTCCTCATCGAGGATTGCCGGTATGTGGTGGAGGTGAAACGGAGCTACACCGATGTTAAGAGCCTGTTGAAGAACGAATTGCGGTCGTGCAATCTCGGCAGGCATCTATCAAAGGTTGTGCAAGCCGGCTACGAGGTTCTGGAGCCTGAAGAGCTCCGAATCACGCCCGGTATCAGCTCTTTCTTACGCAATTACTTCGGTAATTCATGAGAATCGCGCTTCAATCGAACGTGCATGCCTCTCCATACCCTCCGCACGGGCTAACTTCGTCACTGCATGCCTCAGACGTGCCAGAGCGTATCTGTCCATATGCTGCACCGTGATTCGATGCATGAAATGAGCGACATCAAGCCCTGAGTATATCCTCGCATAGCCCGCAGTGGGGAGTATGTGGTTCGCACCGGTGGCATAATCGCCCGCAGCTACGGGCGTGTAATCGCCTATGAATACCGAACCCGCATTGTTTATCCGTTTTAAAACGCTCAAGGGGTCTCTCACCATTATGACAAGATGCTCAGGTGCATACCTGTTCGCAAACTCGATGCTCTCTTCCATGCCTGAAGTGAGTATGATGCTGTTCTGCCCTTCAGCACTGTCCTCTCCGCTCAGCGATTCTTCCACCGCTTCGGCTATTCGCACTGAATGCGTGACGAGAACCGCACGGGATTTGATGCCGTGCTCCGCCTGCGCTAACATATCTGCGGTGATGAAGCACGGATTCGCACTGTCGTCCGCTATTATCAGTATCTCGGAAGGACCAGCCGGGAAATCTATCTCCACGTGGTCACGGAGGAGCATCTTCGCCACCGTTACGTAGACATTCCCCGGTCCCACTATCTTCTCCACCCTGGGCACTGTCTCGGTGCCGAAAGCGAGTGCGGCAATCGCCTGTGCACCGCCTACCCTGAATATCCGTGTAGCACCTGCGAGCTCCGCCGCATAAACTATACGCGGGTCGGGATTGCCATCCCTGCACGGCGGACTGCAAACTATAATATCACGTACACCCGCTATCCTCGCGGGTATGAGGCACATCAGTGCGGTACTGAAGTAACCCGCAGGCACATATGCTCCGACTATCTCAAGCGGGCGATACAGCTCACCGATGTATAGCCCATCTGCGAATTCCTCCAGCCATGCACTCCTCTTCTGCCTGTAATGGAACTTCCAGATCGCATCAAATGCCGTCCTTATGCAAGATTTCAGCTCCGCATCCACGTTTGCTACCGCAGCCTCTCGCTCCGGGGCGCTCACTTCTATATCTGTCAGGCTCACGGAATCGAACTTCCGGGTGTATTCACGCAGTGCGGTATCGCCTCGCTCCTTCACCGCTCTGATTATCTCCTTCACGGCGGGTATCACCGCTCTCAGATCCTGCTCCCGGTCGAAGAATCCTCTATCTATATCACTCAACCTCGTTATCATACCAGCAAGAAGGTGCTTTCAAATTTATATACTTCTTTACTATACTATAACCCCGCAAGGTGATAGAGATGGCAGACGAGAAGGAGGAGATCGTTTTACATGTCACGATTCCGGAAGGCGTGGACGTAACGATTGACGGTCGGAAAGTGAGGGTCAGGGGACCCAGGGGCGAATTAGAGCGTGAATTATGGCATCCTGGACTGCAAATAGAGAAGAGTGATGGCAAAGTGGTCATCAGAAGTGAGACAGTACGTAAGAAGTTAAAGGCAATAGCAGGTACATTCGCATCTCATATCAATAATATGATTACCGGTGTGAGTGAGGGGTTCTTTTATCGGCTGAAAGCGGTTCATGCACATTTCCCCATGCAGATTAGCCTATCTAAGGATGGTAAGAGTGTTGTGATCTCAAATTTCCTGGGCGAGCGTAAGCCGCGAGTGGCGAAACTCATGGACGGCGTGAAGGTGGAGATAAAAGGTTCTGAGATACTGGTTACGGGCATAAACAAAGAAGCGGTGGGTCAGAGTGCGGCGAACATAGAGCAAACAACGCGGATAAAAGGTTACGACCCCAGGGTCTTCCAGGATGGTATCTATCTTGTTGAGAAGGGTGTAGGAACGGGATATGCCTGAGATAATAGAGGGCGTGAGTCCGACCCGTATGGAATTGCTCCGGCTGGGCAGGAGGGAGAAGTTAGCGGAGAAAGGGCATGACCTGCTCAGGGAGAAGCGGGATGCGCTTATCGGTGAATTCCTGGATGTCGTGTCTGAAGTACGGGATATGAGGAAGGAAGTGGAGGCGAAATTGAGCGAAGCTTTTGAGCACTTAATAATCGCAGAAGCGCTGATTGGTGTGGATCAGGTGCAACAGCTCTCCATGACAGCCATGCGTGAGATAGCCCTGGATGCTTCTATAAGGAGTATAATGGGTGTGCAGGTGCCCATTCTGGAATTCTCGGGAGAAACCGTGAGGAAGCTCAACGAACGTGGTTACAGCCTGTTTAACTCCTCTGCCGCGCTGGACAGGTGTGCGAGAAGCTTTGAAGAGGCGTTAGCGCTGATAATAAAGCTGGGTGAGGTGGAAGAAGCGGTACGAAAACTCGCAATTGAGGTGGAGAAGACGAAGAGACGAGTTAATGCGCTGGAATACATCATGATACCTCGTTTAAAAGCGACCCGGAAATACATACGGATGCGACTTGAGGAGATGGAGCGAGAGAATTTCACGAGATTGAAGAAGATAAAAGCCATGCTTGAGCGCAGGAGTGAAGGGGGATAAAATGCTGGACAGGCTAAGCAGCTCGTTGAAGGAAGCGGTGAGGAAGATAGTAACCTCAAAGCGTATAGATAAGCGAACAGTTGACGAGCTGGTCCGAGATCTCCAGCGGGCTTTGATACAGGCTGATGTCAAGATCTCGATCGTGAAGGAGCTATCGAATCGTGTGAGAGAGCGAGCCCTGAAGGAGAAACTGGTTCTGAACCCACGTGAGCATGTTATTAAGGTACTCTACGAGGAATTGATCGGCATTCTGGGCAAGAGCGTGGATATACCCCTGACGAAGCAGAAGATATTGATGGTCGGCTTGCATGGCTCGGGTAAGACCTCCTCATGTGCGAAATTAGCGCGTTATTTCCAGAAGAAAGGGTTGAAACCCGCGGTCATCTGTGCTGATGTTTATAGACCCGCGGCATCCGATCAGCTAAAACAGCTCTGCTCACAGATCAGTGTGCCGTTCTTCGATAGCAACTCCTGTGGCAAGAAGGACGTGATTGAGATAGTGAAAGCGGGCGTAAAGGAGTTTGCCAGGTATGATGTCCAGATAATAGATACTGCGGGTCGGCACGCACTCGAATCAGATATGATAGATGAGCTAAGGCGCATAAGTGCAGAACTAAGCCCGGAGCAGCGGCTTCTTGTGCTCGATGCCGCCATTGGACAGCAGGCATCGAGACAGGCGAAGGCATTTGACGAGGCTATTGGCATAACCGGCATAATAATAACCAAGATGGATGGTACAGCGAAGGGGGGTGGTGCGCTATCTGCTGTTGAGGAGACCGGCTCCGGTATCGCATTCCTCGGTACAGGTGAGAAACTTGACGATTTCGAACGGTTTGAACCTGACAGGTTCGTATCGCGACTGCTCGGTATGGGCGATATAAAGACATTGATAGAGCTGGCGGATGAGCGCCTGGACAAAGAAGAGTTAGAGACCACACTGAGGGGTAAATTCACACTTAACGACCTCTACGCGCAGTTAGAGGCGCTGCGCAAGATGGGTCCGTTCAAGAAACTGATACAGATGCTGCCGCTTGGTGGGCTGGATCTGAACATTGACGATGCCCTTTACCAGGTGACCGAGGACAAGCTGAAGCGATTCAGGGTGATTATGGATTCCATGACGGAAGAGGAGCGTAACGAGCCGAAGATAATAGACGGTTCGAGACTGAGGAGGATAGCAACAGGCTCGGGTACCACAACAGCGGAGGTGAAGGAGCTATTAAAGTACCATCGAATGATGCAGAGGATGATCAAGAGCTTCTCTTCAACAAGGGGCAGGGGTAAAATCCCGACGATGCGTGGTATACCCCTGAAGATGATGAAGAACCTGAAATAATGACCTTAAATGGCTATTGATTCCCTGCTGCGTGCATTTGTGGACAACTGGCGTTCATCGCGTAGGATAGTGGAGCTCATCGCTGCGACCGGCGTGTCGCCCGATCTGCTATCCATTCTCTCTTTGCTGTTTGCCGCACTCGCCGGGCTGATCTTCGCCATCGCGGATCCGGAGTTACTGCTGCTGGCTGGCTTTCTCGTGGCTATAAATGCGATTCTGGACACCGTTGATGGTATTCTCGCACGTGTGATCGGCACAGCGAGCCGGCGGGGCGATTTCCTCGACCATGTGATTGACCGGTATGCCGATATGTTCATCATCTGCGGTATCATATTCGGGCGTTATGTGCGCTGGGAGATAGGACTGCTGGCGATTATTGGCATTCTTCTCACATCTTATATGGGTACACAGGCGCAGGCGGTGGGGCTTGGCAGGATATACGGTGGCATCGCTGGCAGAGCGGATCGCCTGTTGCTTGTAATTGCTGCTGCGGTACTTACATGGCTGTATCCATATCCAGTCTGTGGCTACTCGTTTCTCGGCTGGTGCATGCTCATCTTCGCAGTGCTTTGCAATATCACCGCATTACAGCGGTTCTTTTATGCATGGAAGCGTTTATAACCCCCTGTATTACGGCAATTGCCTGTCTGAGCATCTCAATATTCGCGGCGTATGATATTCGCACGTGATTCCTGCCACGGTAGCCGAAAGCCGAGCCGGGTGTAACGACAACGCCCCTCTGTCTGAGCTGCTCTACAAATTCAGATTCGTCATCAACCTCGGGGAAGACATAAAATGCCCCTCTTGGCACCGGGAACTGGAAGCCCAGCCTGTGAAGTTCAGATATGAGGTAATCCCTTCTCTCTTTAAATGCGGCTCGCATCTCGCTGACACAATCCTGGGGACCTGTGATGGCGGCAAGTGCGGCTCTCTGTGATATTGATGACGCACATGCCTGTATATACTGGTGCACCTTCAGCATCGGCTCTATGTATTCCTCACGGGCAGCGACATAGCCCAGTCGGAACCCGGTCATTGCATACGTCTTGGATACCGCATTCACGGTGATGACATCATCATAGAACCTCGCGGGACTTATGTGCTCTGCACCATCGTATACGAGATGCTCGTAGACCTCGTCCGAGATGATGGTTATGTTATGGTCTGATGCGAGTTCAGCAATGGCTTTTATACTATCGCGTGTCTCTACTGCGCCTGTGGGGTTCGCAGGTGAGTTTATAATGAGCACGCTCGTCCTGCTGGTGATTCTTTCGTTCAGTCCTTCTATCGAGATTGTATAGTCGTCATTCAGTGGTATGCCGACCGGTATTGCATCGGCTAACCTCACCAGTGGCGGATAGGATACAAAACCCGGATCCGGGATAAGTACTTCATCACCATGTTCTGCTACCGACAGTATGGCGATATGGAGTGCTTCACTCGCGCCCGAGGTGACAATTATCTCGTCAGGGCTGAATGACAAGCCGTTTTCCGAGCGAAACTTCGCACTGATTGCGTCTCGCAGTTCGGGTATGCCCTTATTGAATGTGTAACCGGTGAAGCCCGAATTGAGCGCCTGAGCAGCTGCGGCTTTTATATGTGCGGGTGTATCGAAATCGGGCTCGCCAAGACCGAGATTGATGCTTTGCGATGATGCGGCTTCAAATGCGCGTCTGATGCCCGATATCTCAATCTTCTCAACCCGGGATGCTATTCGCTTCGCCATCTCTTAAATTCATTTGCTCATACAATTTAAATTTTGTGTGTTGAGAGCGTGAGTTCGGGTTCATCATGACATAACAACGAAGTTTTAGAAGCTGCGGAAGGGAGCTTTTATAAGAAAGAATAATATCTACGCAATAGTAACTGGTGAATAAAGGATGAACATGTTAATACAAATTATAATTCTCTTCTTCATCGGTCTATTTTCGGGCTTTATGAGCGGTATGTTCGGGATAGGCGGCGGATCTGTGAGGATACCACTACTCAATCTCGCAGGCTTGCATTTACTCCATGCCTTCGCAATTAACCTCTTTGTTATACCTTTCTCGTCCGTTATAGGGGCTATAACGCACAGGAGGAATATAGACTGGCATATTGCGTGGTATGTGATTGCAGGCGGCACCTTAGGCTCGGTAACAGGGGCGTTTCTCGTGGGGCTGCTAAGTTCATTGATGCTGGCATTCATCTTCGCTGGCGTCTCAGGCATAACCGTATTGGGGATGTATCTTGATAGAATCGCACCAGGGCTATATCAGCAAATAAATCCAGGCTTAAAGAGCATTATACCACTTGCTTTCGTATTGAATCTGCTAATCGGCATGCGAGGAGGCAGTGGCGGCTCGCTCTTCCCCCCGTTTCTGCGTGCAATGAAGCTGGATGTCCACAGTGCAGTAGCCACATCATTGCTCGTGACCGTTTTCACCGCACTCGCAGCTATTATCGTGTACTGGAATCGTGGCGATATCAGATGGTCACCTGCGGTATTCGTGCTCGCAGGGTCTGTGATAGGCGTGAGGGTGGGCAGTAAGATGTCATTAAAGACGAAGCCATTCTGGCTGGAACTCGGGCTATCAATATTCGTCATCCTTCTGGCATTGATTGTCATATATAAAGCGCTATCCACGTGGTGAGATGTTAGTGGTTTATATGCTCATCTTCCAAAGACGAATTGTGTGAAATGGCAGTATCCGCGGGATACGATGTGGATAAGGAGGGGCGTTGAAATGATGAATAAGAAAATCATTCTGATTGCTATTGCTATCCTGATAGTAGCGGTGGCATATTCTTATCATGCACCGCCGTCACCGGGTGTGAATGCATCAGAAATCGCACCTGACGAGCTCCTTGGCATGGATAAAATAGTGGTAGCCAGCGGTGAGGATGCCTTAAAGCTTGTTAAACAATCACATACCGGGAGAATCGAACATGTCAGGGATGTGGCAATCGTGCATTACATGAAAGAAGGGAAATACTTAACGCTGTGGCTAACTCTGTATCCAGACGATACGATTGCAAAGAACGAAACCGAGAAGATGGTGGAGGGCATGCGAAAGTGGGGTGGCAGTTGGGCATCCAGCTTGAAGGAGGTTACAATCGCTGATAAACGGGTGTATCAAACCTCCTCAGACAGCGTGCCACACTACTTCTGGGCGGACAGAGAATGGGCGTTTTATATTATACTGCATAACTTCACGGAAGACGAAGTCGCCGAGATTATTAATGCGATTCCCGGCGATAGCGATTTTTAGAACCTCAGGATCACACATAACTTTTTATGATGGCATGTCTAACCTTATGGAAGGAGAGACAGATCGGAACGCGTTTACCTGATATGGAAGTACAGACACATGATAGAGATAACAGGAGTAAAAGGGAGGGAGATTTTGGATTCTCGCGGTAATCCCACGGTAGAGGTGGAAGTATATACAGAGAATGGCTATGGACGGGCGAGTGTGCCTTCCGGTGCATCAACGGGCAGAAGAGAGGCATATGAGAAACGAGATGGTGATACCAGCCGATTCGGTGGCAGAGGCGTCCTCAACGCCGTCGAGATGGTCAATACCGAGATAAGGGACGCACTCACCGGTATGGATGTCCTCGACCAGGCGAATATAGACAGGCAGCTGATTGAGCTTGACGGCACGGATAACAAATCACGGCTGGGTGCAAATGCCATCGTCGGTGCGTCCATGGCGGTATGCCGTGCCGCAGCGAACTCGCTAAACAAGCCGCTGTTCCGTTACATCGCTGAGGATATTCTCGGCGGGCACTCAGTAGGGCTACCGATACCGGTGATGAACGTGATAAATGGCGGTAAACACGCCGGTAACGAATTGAGCATCCAGGAGTTCCTTATATTGCCATCCGGCTATCAACGTTATGCCGATAATTTAAGAGCCGGTGTGGAGACTTACCATGCACTTAAGACGGTATTGAAACGCCGTTACGGCACGATAGCCACGAATATAGGCGACGAAGGCGGGTATGCACCACCGATGAAGCGAACAGATGAGCCGCTGGATGCTATAATGGCGGCGATAAGAGAAGCGGGCTATACCGGGCGTGAGATAAAACTTGGCATAGATGCCGCTGCTTCTTCTTTCTTCAATGCCGGTAAATACAGGATAGACGGCACCGCGAAGACAGGGGAAGAGCTGCTCGAATTCTATCAGGCATTACTGGACAGCTACCCGATAGAACTGATAGAAGACCCGTTTGAGGAGGAATCGTTCTCGCTATTCAGTGCCATTACAGCGAAGATGCCACAGGTGATAATCGTCGGTGACGACCTCTTCGTGACGAATGTGCAACGGCTGCGGAAGGGTATAGAGCACGGAGCAGCAAATGCCGTTCTGCTCAAATTGAACCAGATAGGGAGTGTAACAGAGACGATTGAGACGGCACGAGTCGCAAAAGAGAACGGCTATAAGTGCGTGGTCAGTCACAGGTCGGGAGAGACCGAGGATACGTTCATCGCTGATTTCGCCGTCGCAATAAATGCAGAGTTCATAAAGACCGGTGCACCCGCAAGGGGTGAACGGACATGCAAATACAACCAGCTACTCAGGATAGAGAATGTGTTAGCTGAATGAATCCACGGCAGCATGTGCAGAACATAGAGCACTGTGTGCATGGTGGTTGCTCTATACGTGGTATAAAGGATTTCAGTGTGAATTTGAACCCTTATGGACCTCCTGATTTCGTATTTGATGCGCTTAAAGCGGGTATAGAGGAGATAAGGCACTATCCTGATGTGGAATGCACCGCATTGAAGACCCGGATAGCACGTAAATTCGGCTGCTCGCAATCGGAGATACTCGTGGCTGCGGGTGTCACCGAACTCATACAGCTCATTGCTATCGGGTTCGTGAAGACCCGTGCGATTATTCCCGCACACACATACGGTGAATACGAGAGAGCGGTTAGAATCGCCGGTGCGGCGGTGAAGAAGGTGGAGATGCCGTGCCTGAGGATAGTGCCGGAGCTCATATTTGAGGAGATGCAGCCCGGGGATGTGATATTCCTCTGCAACCCAAATAACCCGACGGGATTTTATATGGGTGAGAGAGAGATAGCGGCACTGGTAGAGGAAGCGGAGAGGCGCGATGCACTGCTCGTGCTGGATGAAGCATATGTGGATTTCGTGAATGACTCTTTCGCTTCCCATTCATACATCCGTTCCACAGCCAATCTGCTCATACTGCGCTCGCTCACAAAATCGTTCGCCGTGCCCGGTGTGAGGATAGGCTATGCACTCGGCTCAGAGCACATTATAAGGGTGTTACATAGCTTGAAAGCGCCGTGGAGTGTGAGCGTATTAGCGGAGCGTGTGGGTATGGCTGTGTTGAGTGCCGCGGGTGATGAGTTCCTCAGAGAGACAAGAGCGAAGATATTGCGGAGTAAGAGGCGAATAGAACCCGCACTGGGTATCCATTCGGATGCAAACTTCTATATCCTCGATACCGGTCGTCCCTCTACCGATGTGAGGGCGGAATTACTGCGTAACGGCATCGCTGTGCGCGACTGCACATCGTTCGGACTGCCATCACACATAAGGTTCTCGGTTCAGAGAGACGAGGATAACGAATTGCTCATTCAAAAGCTCAGGGAATTCATATAAGCTACGCCCAAACTGCGGCGAACTTCGTATATCCCCGTTAAACGAAAATATTTTTATTTACCAGACGAAATTTAGTAACATGGAGAAGGTATACGTATTCAAGGTTGCTTTGAAGTATCGGAAAGGGCTCTGGCGTCGCATTGAGATTAAAGGTAGCCAGAAACTCGCTGATTTCGACCATATCATCCGTATTGCATTCAATCATGATACGTGGGATCATCTGAGCGAATTCTTTACAGGGCAGTGGTCACGGGGAGGCTTTGGCGAGATCAACCCCGAAGGCGGTGGCAGTGGTGCAGGGATACGAATTAAGCAACTTAGATTATCTGAAGGAGATAAATTGGGCTATATCTACGACTTCGGCGATCAAATCCAGCATATTATCACCTTAGAGAAGATAGTGGAACCCGAAGAGGGTGCTGAATATCCTCGTGTGATTGCACAGAACAAGCCGAGATATCGTTACTGTGAGAGGTGCAAGAGGGAAGGGAAGAAGACCATTGCCACATGGATCTGTATTGAATGCTCAGAGCGAGAAGGAAGAGACGTGCTTCTGTGTGAGGATTGCTTAGAGAAGGAGCATGAGGATCACTATGCAGATGAAATACTCTATTGAACGTCCGGGTGCGTGCTGCCTCGCAGGCATTCAGATACACTCGAAACGTTAGACGAAATGCCAGAGCACACGATACCAACGCACATCTTCCGTGCATACGATATAAGGGGCATATACAACGAGGACCTGTATCCCGAGACGATGCTGAGGATAGGCTACGCTATCGGCACATATGCACGTGAGCGCGATATGAGGAGCGTAGTTGTCGGTAACGACATACGTGCTTCCTCTGTATTGCTATCGAACGCACTCATATCCGGGCTGTTATATTCCGGCATTGACGTCGCGAACGTGGGCACCACCTCTTTCGGCGTTTGCGCATTCTCTGGCTGGATGCTCAGGAAGGACATCATCGCATACGTAACGGCATCGCATCTGCCACCCGAATGGAACGGCTTGAAATTATACACAGGAGACGGAATCGGATTCTCCGCAGAAGAGAACGAACGGATAAGAGATATTGCACTGGAAAATCCGGAGCCATCAACATCAACGGGGCACTATCACGAACTGAACATGAGCGACGAATACGTGGAATACCTCGCAAGGAGGTTCGAGCACGATCAATACAGAGCGCTGAGAATAGCTGTTGATTGCGGTAACGGTAGCATGGGTCTGGTTGCTCCGGAAGTGATGAACCGTGTGCAGCTCCGTGCTGACATGCTCTTCTCAGACCCCGACCCTTCGTTCCCTAACAGACCGTCAGAACCCACAGAGTCCAGCCTTGGCACGCTTAAAACTGAGGTAACGCGTAATAACCTCGATTTCGGCGCAGCGTTCGATGGCGATGGCGACCGTGTGGTGATTGTTGATGACCGTGGCAGGGTGCTGAGTGCGGACCAGTGTGGCACGATACTGGGCAAGGCGCTCTTGAAGCAGCGCGAGGGACCCGTTCTGGCTAACGTTGAATGTTCCATGCTCATCGAACGAGAGCTGAAGTGCAGGATAGAACGAATCCCTGTGGGTCACACGTTCCTGACGAAATATGCGAATCAGAATAAAGCAGTTCTCGGCATAGAATCCAGCGGGCATTACGTCATACCCCACATATTCCCGTTTGATGATGCGATGATTGTCCCGCTGATAATCGCTCAAATCATCACGAGTACCGGTAAACGGCTATCAGAACTGGTGGATGAGCTGCCATCGTATCCAAAGGAGCGGAGGAACGTGAGTTGCAGTGATGAAATCAAGTTCCGGGTGATTGATTCGCTCGCTGCCAAGCTGAGTGGCGAATATAAGCTTAACACGATGGACGGCATAAGGATAGACCTGGATGATGGCTGGGCACTTATAAGGGCTTCCAATACATCACCGCTGATACGTGTGACCGTGGAGGGCGTAACAGAGCGTGCGAAGCGTGAGCTGATGGATAAGTTCCTCATGCATGTGGAAGAAGCGATAGAAGCACATCTCAAATCCGGATAAGCTCCTGTAAGACACGTGCAATCGTGGCATGGAAGCATAAATCATGCTTCAATCGCTCCTCTATACGGTTCATGACATATTCATCCAGCACAAATCCAGGCTCTTCATTATAGACCACATCCCACAATACGAGTCCGTGAGCCGGTGCAGGTGCTATCCCCTCCTCATGCCTGAGCTCCAGTAGCGATTTCAACCACATCATGTCCCTCTCTCCACGTCCAACCATGCATAGAGCGGATACGAGCTTACGCACCATCTTACGGAGAAAGCTGTTCGCCTCAACATCGAATATGATGAACGGGTCTTCGATTCTGACCTCCATATGCATGATTTCTCGTATGTACGAGCTCGCCTCATGCCTCTGTGCGAAATTATAGAAATTGTGTACGCCTATGAGCAGTTCTGATGCTTCCTGCATCCGTGATAAATCCAGATCCTCATGTGGATAGAGGAAATACCGGTATTTTCGTGATACTGCATCTCGCCGTGCATCGAATTCCGGACGGGGTCTCGCAATTGCATAGACCCATATATCATCTGGTAACATGCCGTTTATCATTCGCGGCGTTAAATCCGGGCGTGAGGTCTCGAATGAGACGACCTGTGCGAGCGCGTGAACGCCCTTATCCGTCCTCCCGGCGGCGGAATAGCACGCAGAACGCCTGTCTTCGAACAGACCGATGCGCTGAAAAGCCCTGAAGAGCTCGCTCTCTATCGTCGCAACATCAGGCTGGATTTGAAACCCGTGATAGTTTGTTCCAAGATAACCGAGCTTCAGTGCCACACGCATGTTCATCACTGTGTATCAGGTAGAGATTGCCACGATAAACCACCTCATCATAACCTTTACGACCGAGTATACGCTCGATGTCACCGGTGTGTGAACCTTTTATCCGCTCTATCTCGGTGGATGAGTAACTGGAGATGCCCCTGGCGAATTCAATGCCATGCGTATCTGCGATGCTGACCGTGTCACCGGGCATAAAAGCCCCTTCTACACTTATGATACCGGATGGCAACAGGCTACCACCACGGAGCACTAAAGCTTCTTTTGCACCTTCGTCCACTATTATCCGCCCTTTCGGCGGTGATATGAATAGAATCCAGCGTGCCCTGTCGTTCATCCTGCTCTTTGGTATGAACCTCGTCCCGACATGCTCGCCCTCTATGATACGGAGCAATATGTTCTCCTTTTCACCATTGGCAATGACCACGGGTATACCGGCGTTAACAGCGAGCTTCGCAGCCTCTATCTTCGTCTTCATGCCACCTACGCTCCTGCCATCGGCTGCTATTCGCTCTATCTCGGGCGTTATATCCCGGACGACCGGTATGAGTTCCGCCTTCTTGCTCCTGCGTGGGTCATACGTGCATAAACCCTCGGTATCCGTGAGGATGACGAGCAGGTCGGCTTCGAGATTGGTTGCTACGAGCGCAGAGAGGTTGTCGTTATCCCCTACCTTTATCTCCTCCACCGCTGTGGTATCGTTCTCATTTATCACCGGTATAACGCCCGATTTTAGCAGTGTGAGCAGTGTGTTCCTCAGGTTGAGATACCGTGCACGGCTGCGGAAATCATCGTGTGTGAGCAATACCTGTGCGATTGTCACGCCATGAGCTGAGAAATACCGGTCATACGTGTTCATGAGCACGTTCTGCCCGACTGCTGCGGTCGCCTGCAACAGCTTGACATCCCTCGGTCTCTGTCTCAGGTTTAACTTACCCATGCCCGCACTGATAGCGCCTGAAGATACCAGTATGACCTCTTTACCTCGCCTCCTCAGTTCCACTATCTGGCTCGTGAGCTTCGCCACCTTCTTTGAATCAAGCCTGTATCGCTCGTCCGTGAGGTTGCTCGTGCCTACCTTTACAACAATCCGCCTGGCTCTTATTATCATAGCCGTGCACGCAGAAATGATCTGGTTTATATATGCACTTCACCCTTTATAAAGTTCGAATTCCTTACACGCTTCCATATCCCTTCGCCCAGCTCGCATACTTCTTAAGGTCTTTCACCGCACCGGATTTAAGCGATTTCTCAAAATCTTCAATTGTCAGTTCACGAGTCTTTAATTTTTCTATTCGAAAAACTAACCCAGAGTACTGACTTCAGGTTCTTCCCTCAAGACCTTATACCTTTTTATATCCCCCGTAACTTCGATAATTAATGTTAAAAATTCAAATAAAGGTATGCTGAAGGGGGGCTGAAAATGTATAGACCTTTGATGATACTGGCTGTGACAGCGCTAATCCTGGCTGTGCCTGCTGTGAGTGCGGTGAGTCAGACGTGGTATTTCACGAAGGCTGCAAATACTACAGTAGGTGCGCCTTATGCAAATGATAGTTGGATTCATGATAAAGACCTCGTAATGAATAAAACAAAACCTGCAGA
>JAODGP010000069.1:0-429 GCA_025464345.1 Methanosarcinales archaeon
CGTCTTTGAACTCTTGTGCCCTAACAGTTCCTGAATATACCTCAAATCCGTGCCGCTTTCAAGTAAATGTGTAGCGAAAGAGCGAATAAAAAAATTAAAGCTCAGCCTTCACGCGTAATCCAGCTGAGCATACACCTGCTTATCACGGAAATGCTGCAGCGACATAGCACCTGAGGGGCAATAAGAAGCGCAACTGCCACAGCCTATACAGCCATCTCCCACTTTTGCAACACGTTTCCTGCTACCTTCTAACGTCTTCACGCCGAACGTAACCACCGGCACCTGCTCCTCCGTCAGCTCTATCGCATCCACAGGGCATATCTCCACGCACACACCGCAGCCGATGCACACATCCTCATCCACAACCGACCGTATTGCAGGCGTCTCCATGAAGTCCTTCGCCAGCAGCACACACGCTCTACCCGCAGC
>JAODGP010000069.1:571-10756 GCA_025464345.1 Methanosarcinales archaeon
GTTAACACCATCTTCGGACGCTCCTGCTCCTCCATGAAGAACCCTCTCTTCAGTGGTATCTTGAACATCTCACTCAATCGCTCGTTATCATCCGCAGGCACCATCGGCACACTCAGTATCACCATATCCGGCTTTATCTGTATCTCGTCATTGAATATCACATCAAACACCGAGATAATACCCGCTTTGTACTCCGGCGGCTTATCATATCTGAGGAATATCACACCCTTCTCCCTCGCTCGCTTGTATAACGCCTCCCACTTACCGTACGTCCTCATATCCTTATACAGGAAGAACACCTCCACACCCGGATTCGATTCTTTTATATTCAATGCGGCATTCACTGCTTCTATACTGCTCGCCTTCGAGCTATATGCACCCTCTTCCAGCCCCGGACCCACGTCCTGTATTATCACCACCGTATTACCCTGCACCTTCATGCTCTTCTCGAACTCCCGTAACGTACACACCTTACTATCACTGCCATATCCGTAATATCCTTCAGGTACATACTCCTTCGCTCCCGTTGCTATCACGCACGCACCGAACTCTATCTCCTCATCCACGCCGTCACCCACTATCCGTGCCTTGAACATACCCGCTCTGCCACGTACATCCTCCTCCCTCGACTTTGTGTAGACCTTTATCCGTTCGTGGCTCGTTACCCTGTCAACATAATCCTTCAACAGTGCCGAAGCGCTTTCACCACCCGGTAACGATACATCGCCCATGTCCCGCAGCCCGCCACCGAGCTCATCACCTTTCTCCACAAGATATACTTCATAACCCGCATCCGCTATGTCCAGTGCGGCATTCATGCCTGATATACCACCGCCAATCACCAGTGCCTTCGGCACCACCGGGTATCGCTCAACATCTATCGGCTCCAGCTGCTTCGCTCGCTCCACCGCCATCCTCAGTATATCAAATGCCGCTTCGGTAACATTCATCTCAAATACCCATGCACACTGCTCCCTCAGATTCACCAGCTCCACAAGGTATGGATTCAAGCCCGCTTTCGCACACCCCGCTCTTATTATATCCTCATATTCCCGTGGCGAATAGCCCGCGAATACAACTCGATTCAAACCCTGATCCACTATCCCGGCTTCCAGTGCCTCCAGCGCTTCTCTCATCGTCTTCGTATCACTGTTCACATAAACCACATCACGCAGACCCTTCACACGTTCCGCAACCGCGGATATATCAATCGTCTTTGAGATTTCACCCTCGTTATCGCATATAAATACGCCTATCTTCGCCGGTTCGCCCTCCTCAATCTCTATATACTTCCGCTCTTCCTGCCCCGGTATCGGCTCCGTCCGCTGCGACATGAGTGCTGCCTTCAGTGCCGCACCACTCGCCATACCCACACTCTCTCGCACTTTCATCGGCGCTGTCGCCGTACCACATGCGTACACACCCCGCACACTCGTCTCCATCGGGCTGCTTATGCTCGTCTCTATATACCCGTATTCATCAGTCTTCACTCCCGTCAGCTCCGCAAGCTTATTTATCGTCTTCGATGGCAACAATCCAACAGCAAGAACCACCATGTCCAGCTCAAGCTTCTCTATCTTACCGGTTCGCAGATCCTCATACTTCACTATTAACTCATCACCTTCGGGCACCACCTCCGGTACCCGCGACCTTATATAATGCACCCCATACTTGGCTTTCAAATCAGCTACAAGCTCCTCGTCCTTACCAAACACACGAATATCCATGTAGAACACATAAACATCAATATCCGGGAACCTCTCCTTCAATTCCCATGCCTCTTTCGCCGTGTACGCGCAGCATGCCGTTGAGCATATCTCGTTCTCCTGGCATCTCGAACCCACGCATTTTATGAACCCTATCTTCTTCACCGGCTTGCCATCCTTACGCTTTAACTCACCGGAAACCGTGGCAGACCTCAAAATACCCTCAAACTCCAGTGAGGTCACTACATCCGGACTGCCATATCCATAACTCTTTGCCACACTCTCAGGTATATCATAACCCGGTGCCAGCACTATACTCTCCACTTCTATCTCCTTACCGCCCGATACTTTCAGCTTGAAATTACCTGCGGAGCCAGAAACGCTCTCAACCTCGGTTGAGAGCATCAATTCTATGTTCGGATGGTTCTTCACCCTCACTATCCATGGTGATAGTCCCGTCTTACACTCCGCGAGCTCCGACATCTTACCGCCGAGTTCCGAATTACGCTCCACGAGATACACCCTGTACCCGGAATCCGCGAGATCCAGTGCTGCTGATATGCCCGCTACTCCTCCTCCTATTACCGCTATCCCCATCTTCACACCACCTTCCCTAATATCGGCTTTGTATCAACAACATTCTTATTCAGACCCAGTTTGCTGGCGTCTATACCGAGTGCAAGTCCCAGTAACTGCGTTATATATAACACAGGCAAGCCTATCTTTATCCCGAACGCCTCTTCTATGTCCTCCTGCTTCGCATCCAGCATCATACCGCACAACGGACACGCCAGCGCGATGCAATCCGCACCTGCATTCTTCGCACCCTCCAGTACATCCCGTGCCATCTTAAACGCTATATCCTGCATCGTCATCATCAGCGGTCCACCACAGCACTTCGCCTTCCGGTAATCAAACGGAACAGCCTCTCCGCCTATCGCCTCTATCAACTGATCCATCAGAACCGGTGCATCCGGGTCATCAAATGCGGTCAACGGTGGTCTACCTATGTAACATCCATAATATGGCGCAACCTTAACATTCACCTTCTTCTCTATCTTGCCACTTAGCTCCTCTATCCCTATATCATTCACAAGCACGTCCAGCACATGCTTCACTTCCACTCCTCCGTTGTATGCCAGTGAATCATCTATGCCCCGTATCTTCGCACGCAGTTCCTCACTGCCCTTCAATGCCTTGTTCGATCTCTCCAGGTTGTAATAGCATATACTGCACGGTGTCATTATATTCACCCCTTTCTTCTCCGCTATCGCGAGATTACGCGCGTTCAGCGCATAAACAAGCTCTGGGTCTTCCACCTCCGCAGCACCACAGCAGTTCCAGTCCTCAAGCTCTTCCAGTTCCACACCCAGCTTCTCAAATACCGCCTTCACTGACATGTCCTGCTCTATTGCCGTTGATTCCGATGGACAACCCGGATAATATCCATATTTACGATTGCTCATCCCTTCTCAGCCTCCATATGCTCAAATATCTTCTTCATTACCTCCCTGTCCTTGACCTTCACCGGAAACATCGACTTCACGCCCATCTTGCCCTTCTTGAATAACCGCATCCCGAACTTCTTGTAATCCTTCGACATCGTCATCATTCCCTTGAAGAACGAACCCTCCTTCTCTCTGTAATATTCCATTGCCAGCCCCATATCATAGAGCCGCCCGTATTTCTGGATCTGATGCATAAATGCTTTATCAAACGAAGGTCTCACACTCTCTATCTTAAGTTTGCCCGCTTCCTCCTCTCGTTCCGCTATTCGCCTTATCGCACCCAGCAAATCCGCTATCCGAACGTCCTGCGGACATCTCGCTGTGCATGTCTGACATATCAGACACACCCACAGATCAGGATTCGTCAGTACCTCGTTCCGCATACCGAGCAAACTCATCTGTATTATCTTACGCGGATTGTATGTCGGTATAATCTCAGTCAATGGACACCCTAAGGTGCATGTACTGCACTGGAAACACGCGGTCAGATGCTCTCCCCCGGACTCCTTCATTATCTCGTACTTGAACTCAGGGTCTAATTCCCATGTCTTTATCATTTTTCTTGTTATTCACTCATCGCAGCCGGTCTTCAAGCTCCTCCTCCTCGTACGTCGTAAACGGTATCGGCTCTTCCACATCCTTACCCGGTACGTACTCGAACATCTCCTGTACCTTCTTCGTTATCACCGGATAGAATCTCGTCAGTGGTATCTCCTTCGGACACGCATCCGCACAGGCGCCGCAACCCACGCACGTCGCACTTACGTGATACACCCTCGTCAGATGGTAAAACAATTGGTTCGTGGGTAATCCTATTGCACCTCTGATCACACCGAGGTTCAGCATGTCGCCACTCACGGGGTTACCCAGCGGCTGGTCAAAGAAGCATTCCTTACAGTAGCATACCGGACATACATCCCTGCAGTTCTTGCACACTATGCAGTCTCTCAAGAACTCCTCCAGCGCTTCTATACTGCCTATCTTCGGTAATGACTCTTCGTTCTTCTTCGCCGCATCCGCTATCTTCGCTTTCTCGTCTTTACGCTCTATATCCTTATCCTCCAGTTCCATGCCGAGCGCATTCAACGCGGATTCGCCCATCGGCGTCAAAGCCGCAACCACCACTTTCTCCCCTTCTCGCCTCACAACCGCGATATCTCCAACGTCTGCGAGTCTGTTACTGCATATCTTACACGCTTCTCTCAGCTCCACGCCCTTGCTCTTCAGCTCCTCTATCTTCGCACTGTCTATCCATTCACCTATCTCATCCCTGTGGTCTGCATAAACCTGATTCTCAAATGCACCCGGGCAATCAACGGAGATAAGCAGTGCACTCTCTTTATCTATCTGATTCAGTTTCACCAGTTCTATCGCTGCTCTTATCTCACATGGCTTCGCCACCAGACCCACCTTGCTCTTTATCGTCCAGCCTTTCACCAGCCCGGCGGCATTCACACTGAATGAAGGTGCGAAGATTCCTTCTCCACCTATCTTATCCGGATCGGTCACCAGCATGTATGCGATGTTATTACCGACACTGTGTGGTATTATAAGACAATCCACAACCTCCTTCTCCAGCAAGCCTTTTAAAACGCCATTTAAATCCCCTATTGCCAGCTCCACTCCTTTCATAGTACCTTACCTCTCAATGGATTGGGTCCCATCTCCTTTATCTGCGCCGCCATCTCCTTCATCACACTCGCAAACTTGTCACCCTCTGATGCGCTTATCCACTCAGACCTCACGCGGTTAGCCATCCCCAGTTCCTTCAGTATCGTCCTTATCGCCGCTATCCTCCGCCTGGCATAGAAATTACCCTTTATGTAATGGCACTCCCCGGGATGACAGCCACCTATGAATACGCCATCCGCTCCATTCAGTAATGCCCTGAGCACAAACATCGGATCCAGTCGCCCTGAACACATAAGCCTTATTATCCGGGTATTCGGTGGATACTTCTTCCTCGACGTCCCTGCAAGGTCTGCTGATGCGTATGTACACCAGTTACATGTAAATCCGATTATTTTCGGCTCAAATTCCCCCTTCGCTTCTTCTACCATCTCTCTTTATCACTCCCTATCTTTAACTCCGATATGTCTCTCTTTCTCCCTCCTCATATAAAAACTTTTCGATATTTTTGCTGTATCACGCTTAACCAGAAGAAAGAGCACGATAATCGAACTGGAACACATCCAGCGCTGGATAATCGCTGCTACAACACTCAAGGAATCGTATGGATCAGGTGGAGATCCTGACTGTTCTTAATTATATAATCGCTTTATTCTTAACAGGATGTTCAACAATGGTCATGTCATCTCGATACGCGAGTTCACAAAGCAGGAGATAGACTATGTACTGGAGTGTGCGGAGGAGCTGGAGCCCTATGCTAAGCGTAAGAAGTGCGATATACTGGCGGGGAAGATACTCGCAAACCTGTTTTACGAGCCGAGCACGAGGACGAGGTTATCATTTGAAACGGCGATGAAACGGCTCGGCGGTGAGGTGATAAACATGTATGCGATAGAAGCGAGCTCGGTTGCAAAAGGTGAGAACCTCGCAGATACTGTAAGGACCGTATCCAGTTACAGTGATGTGATAGCACTGCGTCATCCTCAGGAGGGTGCGGCGCGAATGGCTGCTTCGTTCTCTACGGTACCCGTAATAAATGCGGGTGACGGCGCGGGACAGCACCCCACGCAGACACTGCTCGATTTATACACGATAAAACGTGAGGGTTTGCTTGATAATCTCAGAATCGCGATTATAGGCGATCTGAAATATGGCAGAACCGTCCATTCGCTCGCTTACGCGTTATCTCTATATGGAGCAAAGCTCTATTTCGTATCCCCACCCACACTCAGGATACCCGATGAGATAAGAACAGACCTGAAGGTGGCAGGAGCTGAGTTACATGAGTGTGATGACGTAAGGGAAGTGATAAGCGAGGTAGACGTCCTGTATGTAACGAGGATACAGAAGGAGCGATTCCCTGACCCTGCTGAATATAACAAGGTCGCCGGTACATACCGTATAACTCCTGAACTCATAGCTGAGAACAGGAATGTGGTGGTTATGCATCCGCTCCCCAGGGTGGATGAAATCGACGCCGGTATAGACCGAACAGAAAACGCAAAATATTTCCTTCAGGCGTTCTATGGTGTGCCTGTGAGGATGGCAATACTGTATATATTACTGCGGAAGGAGGATTGAAGGAGATGCAGGAGATAGAGGAGATAATGAACGCGGTAGACCGTCACGAGGAGCTATTTAAGAACGCTATACCGATGATAGCGAGCGAGAATGTAACGAGTGCACAGGTAAGGCTACTGCTTGCCTCTGATCTATCACACCGATATGCCGAGGGTGATGTGGGAGCACGGTTTTACCAGGGTTGTGAGTTCATAGATGAGATAGAGGATAGAGCAATAAAGTGGGCAATGGAGTTATTTGATGCGGAACACGTGAATGTGAAACCGGTTTCGGGCGTCAATGCGAATATAGCCACGCTATTTGCTCTTACTTCGCCCGGGGATATGATGATGGCACTGTCTATACCCGATGGCGGGCATATAAGTCATGCTGCTTATTCTGTCCCCGGGTTGCGTGGCTTGTGCCTGAAAGAGCTGCCATTTGACCCGAAGGAGATGAATATAGACGTAGACCGCGCGGTAAACGCAGTGATGGAGCAGAAGCCACGGCTGATTATGCTCGGTGCGAGTCTCTTCCTGTTCCCTCATCCGATTCGCGAGCTCCGTACGGCTGCTGATGAGGCAGGTTCGACAATAGTATATGACGCATCGCATGTACTGGGGCTCATAGCGGGTGATAAATTCCAGGATCCGCTGCGTGAGGGCGCGGATGTCGTGACAAGCAGTACACATAAGACCTTCCCCGGACCTCAGGGCGCTATGATTCTCTGCAACAAGGCGTTGGGTAAGACGATAGACCGTGCAGTATTCCCTGGAACGGTGAGTAACCACCATCTGCATCATGTAGCAGGACTGGCGGTGACATTGCGTGAGATGATGCAGTTTGGCGAGTCTTATGCCGCACAGATACAGAGAAATGCAAAAGCACTGGCGCAGGCACTCTACCAGGCGGGGTTTGATGTGCTATGTGAGCATAAAGGCTTTACAGAATCACATCAAATCGCTATTGATGTTCGCGACCTCGGCGGTGGTGACGCGGTAGCGAAGCGGCTGGAGCAGGCATATGTAATAACAAATAAGAACATGTTACCATGGGATAGTAGCCCGGACAAACCTTCTGGGCTGAGACTCGGAGTACAGGAACTCACACGAATCGGAATGAAGGAATCGGATATGGTAGAGATAGCATCTATCATGAAGAGGCTGTTAATTGATGAAGAATCCGCAGATACGGTGAAGGAGGACGCTATAGCGTTAAAGCGAGACTTCCAGGACGTTAAATATTCGTTTGATAGCAGGGCTGCATACCATAATCCATTAAAATTAAATAGTATTTATAAGTAATCAGTAGGTATAAACAAAGAGAGAGCTGCTGAGTGGAAGATAAGAATGCTTGAAGAGCTGGAGGCGAGACGGGCAGAGGTAATAAAGAAGGCGGAAGAATGCAAGAGGCGCAGAACTGAGTTGAATTCAGAGGCGAGCAAATGGGCGGATCTGCGCGATGAGCTTAACAGCAGGATAAAAGAGGCGGTAGCAAAGGCTAAGGAGTACAAGAAACAGCGTGAAGAATACGAGAAGCTGATAGAGGAGAAGAAAGAGAAGCGAAACGAGCTGAACAGGCGTGCGTCAAGATACTATGCGCGGGTGGAGCGACTGCGGAAGAAGAACGATCTGGCGAGTATTCGCGCATTTGAGCGGCTCAGGAACCGCATAACCGAGCTGGAGATGCGGCAGCAGGTGGAAGTACTGAGCAAGGAGCAGGAGAAGAAGCTTGTGGCGAAGATAACGGAGCTGAGGCGTGAATTCGCGGAGATGCAGAAGGAGCTTGAGAAGGATAAGAAATTGAAAGAGCTACTGAAGAAGGCGCAGAAGTACAAGGAAGAAGCGGACAGGTATCATGAAGAGGTATTGAATTACGTCAGGTTATCACATGAATGTCATGACAGGATGGTTGAATGGTTTAAAGAGGCGGACAGGATAAGGGAGAAAGCGGACGAGGCTCATCGAATGTATCTTGAAGCGCAGGAGGCTGCGGACGAGGCTCATCGGTTATTCGTACGTTATTTACGGGATATCCGTGATTTCAACCATGTTATCAGCGGTTTGAAACGTAAGATAAGAGATGATTGGAACTTCAGGGAGCGAATAGAAGCGAGGAAGCAGGCAAGGAGTATCTATGCGCGATTCCGGGAGGGTGGTAAATTAAGTACCGAAGATCTGCTTATGCTACAGAAATCCGATTTGTTGAAATAGCTTCTCTTTCTTCGTATGAATGAGAAATGGACGACCAGGAGCTGATTGAGAGGTTAATCAAGCGAGAACTGAAGTTTCATGAATTGACGCGATATGTGGATGCGAGCAAGGCTGCGGAGCTGAGGCGGCGGGCACTGGAAGCAGTAACAGGGCATGAGCTGAGGGAAGTGGGTGTCTTCTCTTTTGATGCGGATAGGGCGGAGAAGGCGAATATAGAGAATCTCATCGGTGCTGCACAGGTACCCATGGGCGTTGCCGGACCTGTTGACGTGAAAGGGAGCTACGCCGAAGGTGCCTATTATATACCGCTGGCAACGACCGAAGGTGCACTCGTTGCATCTGTCAACAGGGGCTGTACCGCGATAAACCGGTCTGGCGGTGCAGTTTCGTCTGTCATGCATGATGGTATGGCTCGTGCACCGGTATTGAGAGCCCGGAACACCGCACATGCACGTGATGCACTTGAGTTTATAGATAACAATCGTACGAGATTGAAAGAGATAGCTGAGTCAACCTCGCGACACCTGATTATGGATGATATACAGAGCTGGATTATCGGCTGTAACATTTTCCTGCGGATGGTTTACAGAACCGGGGATGCCATGGGTATGAATATGGCAACCATCGCTACAGATGCGGTCGTCAAGTTTCTGGAGTCTGAGCTGGGGCTGGAGCACGTGGCACTCAGCGGTAATGTGTGCGTGGATAAGAAACCATCAGCACTCAACCTGATACTGGGCAGGGGTAAGACGGTTATTTCTGAGGTGGTTCTGAGCCGTGAGGTGGTGACCGGAGTGTTGAAGACCACGCCCGAGAGGATGGCTGAACTGGTGTATCGCAAATGCTGGATAGGGAGTGCTCTGGCTGCTTCGTACGGGTTCAATGCGCAGTTTGCGAACATAATTGCTGCGATATTCATTGCCACGGGTCAGGATGCCGCACATGTGGTTGAAGGTTCACAGGGCTTCACCACGGCGGAGCTGACCGAAGATGGTGATCTCCTGTTCGCTGTCACGCTTCCATCGCTACAACTGGGTACGGTCGGTGGCGGAACTGGACTGGCAACGCAGAAGGAGGCACTCCAGCTAATGGGAGTGCATGGCTCGGGCGATCCACCGGGTACGAATGCAATGAAGTTCGCGGAGATTGTCGGTGCAGCAGTGCTCGCAGGTGAGATATCGCTCATCGGCGCACTGGGTGCGAGAGATCTCGCGGAGGCGCATCAAAGGCTGAATCGGTGATCGTATTTTCCCGATTCGGATATGTCCATATGTCTTCTCAAACTCTTCCGGTAGACCCGTTCTGCAACCCGTGTTGGTCAGCAAAGAGTCAGGATGTGAAAAACTGGGAAAAGGTTCAGCCACATGAGCGATCCCGCGAAGACCTTTGAAGAGACTTTTTCCTGCTGAGATTGGTATTTTGAAAATGGTTCTGGTCATACCAGTATCTTCGTCTAAGGTAAAAGGTGTGAGCCGCAAAGGAGGTACATCACTGTTATATTACCGTGTGAACGAAAAAATAAAAAGAAGAAGGCGAAAAGCCTTCCTTCTTCATTTATTCTGGTTTTGC
>JAODGP010000009.1 GCA_025464345.1 Methanosarcinales archaeon
CCCGACCATCTCGCAAGCTGGTGTTGCATCACAGTTTTACCCGTCCCGAACCCGCCGGGTATTGCACCCGTACCTCCCTTGGCTATCGGGAAGAATGTGTCATTAATACGCTGCCCGGTGAGCAGGGGCACATCAGGATCCAGCTTCTCACGGTATGGACGTCCTTTCCTCACCGGCCATCTCTGCATCATCCTCAATTCCAGTTCACCTTTAGCCGTATCCACACGCCCTATCGGCTCATCAACCGTGAATTCACCTTCCTTAAGCTCCAGTAGCTTGCCCTCAACACCCGGAGGCACCAGAATCCTGTGCTCTATCACCTTCGTCTCCTTGACCGTGCCGAGAATATCACCACCCTGAATCTCCTGCCCCTCTTCCGCTCCTGGTATGAACTCCCATCTCTTAGCACGGTCGAGTGCCTCCACATATACACCTCTCGTTATATAATCACCGACCTTCTTCCTTATCGCCTCAAGTGGACGCTGCACACCATCATAAAAGTTCTTCAAAATCCCGGGTCCGAGCTCAACAGATAAAGGAGCACCGGTTCTTATCGCCGGCTCGCCGGGCTTCAAGCCCGTTGTATCCTCATACACCTGGATATATGCGAGCTCGCCATCCAGTCGTATCGTCTCGCCCAGCAAACCCTCCTCTCCTACCTTTATCACCTCATACATCTCACAGCCACGCATCTTATCCGCAACAACCAGAGGTCCTGCAATCTTTACTATTATACCCTTACCCTCTTCTACCATCACTCCTCACCTTAATGTAATTTACTATCTTCTCTTTTATTTCTTTTATTCGCTCTATCGCATCACCGCCATTATCAACCGGGGCTCTACCCGCCATATCCGCCTCTATCAGCCGTCTATCGTAGGGTATGACACCCAGTAGGGGTATATCCAGCTCTTCCAGCCGCATGGTTAGCTCATTCACCATATCCGGGTCAGTTGCTTTATTTATCACGCCCGCAACCCTGTTTATACCGATATCCGCACCGAGCTCCTTTATCCGCCTGACCGTATCCAGAGACCTCATTCCTGGCTCCACAACCGTCAGCATCAGGTCCACACCCTTCGCAGTGCCACGCCCGAGATGCTCTATCCCAGCCTCCATATCCATTATGACCACGCTCTCACGGAATATAACATGCCGCAGCAGTGCACGCAGAAACGCACTCTCAGGGCATATACAGCCACTGCCACCACGTTCCACCGTACCCATCACCACCAGAATCACACCGTCCGGTCCTGCTGCGCCGTATCGCTCGATTATATCATCCACCTTAGGATTCAGTCTGTACACACCTGTGCCGGAATACGCACCCGTTCGCTCGTAAATAAGGTCCCTCAGCTCTGATACAGGCACTGGATTGGTCTTTATGCCGAGAGCGAATTTGAGATTCATGGCTGGGTCTGCATCTATCGCAATCACCCTGTACCCGTCCCTTGCGAAGAATCGTGCGAGTGTGCCCGCTATTGTGGTCTTACCCACACCACCCTTGCCACTGACTGCCATCTTCAGCCTCTTCATTTAATACGCTTCACCACCACGTTCAGGGTATCCCAGTCCTTTCTCGCACCTTTCAGCGCTGATACAGCACCGGCGATGGCATTACCCAGTATCTGCTGCACAAACTCGTTCAGCTCCAGTACCTGCCCATCTATACGTATCTCAACCTCCATCATAACAATAATTTTTATTCTCCTCCCATAATTATTTACGTATGAAATTGAGCGTTACTGCATATTTCAGTGCCGCACATTCTCTGCCTCGCCACCCCGGTAAATGCCGGAATCTGCATGGTCATACATACAGGGTGGAGATAACAGTGGAAGGCGATAAGAAGCCCGATACGGAATGCGTTGCCGACTTCTCGGATTTGAAGTCGGAACTGGAGGAGGTGCTCGAACTGCTTGACCACAGGTATCTGAACGATATAATAGATTATCCTACGAGCGAGAATATAGCCCTGTTTCTGTGGCGTGAACTGGAGAGGAGATTGAATAGCTCGGAGCTCGGCGTCACTTTATGCTCGCTAAAGCTGTATGAGGGTAGAGACAAATGGGTGATGATAGAGTGCGACTGAGTTTATATATTCATTCACAATTAAGAGGTGAAGTAAGATGTTTGAAGAGCCAGTGATAGAGATAAGTACAGTGGAAGTAAAGACGGTAACGCCCGATACTTCAATAGGGAAGGCAATTGGCATCATGGAACAGAATAGTTTCCATAATCTCATCGTGCTCGGTGGCACCACCGATGAGATACACATGGTGAATATACAGGACCTGCTGATGGCTTCCAATCCTGAATCACCTGTGGATGTATTCATGTTCAAACCACACTGCATACATAAGGATACACCAGCGATAGATGCAATTGTGGAGATGCTGGGCAGTGGACAGAGAGCGGCGCCAGTCGTTGATTCCGGCGGTAAGCTTCTGGGTATCGTCACCGAATATGACGTTATGAAACGAGGTGTGCATTCTTTCATCCTCAAGGATACAGAGGTTGAAGATGCGATGACTGCGGATGTAGTATACGTTGAGAGAACCGCCAGTATAGGTAAAGCCCGGAGTATAATGCGGAAGAATAACCTCGGACACCTGCTCATCGTTGATGAGCATAACAGATTAACGGGTATCCTCACGGAAGGTGATATTCTGAGAAGGATCTACAAGCCGAAGCAGAGAATGACCGCGGGCGAGTACAAGGGAGAGAAGGTGCCGAGAATGGGGCAACCTGTCTATATGGTCATGAGTACACCAGTGATAACTGCCACACCGGATGCGAATCTTGCAGAAGTTGCGGGTCTCATGTGTGAGCACGATATACGTGCCGTACCGATAGTGAAGAAGGATCAGAGCCTGCGTGGCATCGTGACCATGCACGATATAATGCGCTATCTCAGTGAGTTCCGTGAGCGTAGACGTGTGAATATAGAGATCCAGGGCGAGATAGAGGACGAATATAAGGATCTCGCTATGCGGATAATAGATACCGAGGTGCGTAAAATCGTCAGGCTTGCCAGACGCGTACACTGGATAAAGTTGGTGATAAAGAAGGAACGTGCACGTGGTGGTGTATCATATCACAGGATAGGCGTTCACGTAAAGACGCCCGATAAATTGTATGTTGGCTACGGAGAGCCCGGAGGCACACAGACGTTGATAGCGGCAAGAGGCGCTGGAGAAATAGAGAAGCGAGCAGATAAACGGCGCTGGGACTTCATTGCGGCATTGAAGGATGCTTTACTATCGGTCCGGACTCAGATGGAAGACGACAAGGATAGGCACAAACGCAAGTGATTCAGCAGATGCGATCGTATCTAACCCGTTGAGAATGAGAATGGGGAGATGTAATCACCAAAAGCATCCCTTGCATCCATTAACCTCTGCCTCTGCTCCTCAAGCACCACAAACAGTATTCGTGGCGTATCCGGTACGTTCCTACGGTAGAACTTCTCCACACGCTCGAGCTTCGCCAGGTGCTCAGGCACACGCACCATAAACTGTTTTGTATACTCCTCCTCCGAATACTCTTTACCCCGTACCGACTTGAATAGCGCTTTGAGATCCCTGTAATCGGGTATGAGCCCGGTAGGTGTCTTTACCGCATCCACTTCACGGTGCGCTCGCAGCTCCATCCATTTCAGCCATACCGCCTTGTCATTTCGCTCGTTCATGAATCTACCATCGGTATCTCTGAGGAAGTAATTCACCGAGAATATACGTGGCGGATTCTCGACCATACCGAATTTCAGGTGGTTCTCTATGTATCGCCCGATGGGAATGGAGAGGAAATCCAGGTTCGACATCGGGTTTATCTTCCGTTCGCCTAAGGAATCCAGAGTTGCCGCTGTCGTCTCGGATTCCAGTGCGGCACCCATTGTTATGACTCCATGTACCCAGTCAAAAGCTTCTTCAACCGGTACTTTCGTGTCTGAATCGCGCCCGCCATAGATTATACCACGTATCTCCACACCTTCTGGATTATCAAGTTCTGGATCGAGATTCTCAAGCATGTGCATGTCAAGCGTGAACCTCGCATTTGGGTGTGATGGTGGTATCGGGTTTCCTTCGTCGTCTTTGGTATCGGCGGTCCATTCACCGGCATAGTTGTACCCGCGCTCCGGCGGGTCTCCGTCATTACCGGACCAGTAAGGCATCCCTCCATCGGTAACAAGCACATTGGAGAATATGACCTCACCAGGCGAGTGGAGTGCATTCCACAGGATCGGATCATCACGCGAGTTCACACCCTGAATGATGCCAAATATGCCCTTCTCTGGATTCACCGCCATTATCCTGCCACTCCTGTGCCTCAAATATGCTATGTCATCACCCACAATCGTCTCTCCGTAGAGCATAGACGTGGAAGTCTTACCGCAGAGCGATGGGAACGCACCGGTGAAATAGGTCACACGTCCATGTGGACCATGAATGCCCATGATGAACATATGCTCGGTCAGCCAGCCCTCATTCGATGCACGATTTATGGCGAGCCGCATCGCCAGCTTCTTCAACCCTATCGTATTGCCACCGTACTGCGTATTTGCGCTGTAAATCGTCTCAGATTCGAGGTCAATGTAAATCCTGCGCTTGCTTATATCGCGGGATGTCTTCCGCTCATCCAGCGCGCCCGCGGAATGCACGAACCTGAAAAATCGTGCGGACCTGCCAAGCCTGACGAACTCTTCATACCCGTACCGGTAGAGCAGGCATTCAGAATGTGCGACGTAAGCGGAATCGGTGAGCTGTACCGCGGGTATGGCGAACTGCGATTTGAGTGGACCCAGGCAGAAGAACAGCACGTACATTCTGCTTCCACGCATAATACCTCGCATAATCTCGTGTATCTCCTTCAGACCCTCTTCACGCGCAATCGCATTTATACCCCGCCCCAGGTCAACACCCTCCGGTAGCAAGAATTTTGTATTCCTCCTGTCCCGCGCCTGATCATGATAGCCATCGAAATGTACGGTATGCCCTTTGATGGCGAGTTCTATCTCCTCACCCCGCCTTATCGCTTCTTCCCTGATGTACTGCACATCCTCCTCTGAGCCCGTACACACGAATACATCCTCCGGACTGCAAAGTTCTATGTAACGAGCAATAAAGCGGATAAGCTCAGGATTGTCTATGCGCTGCAGCTTCTCAAAGCTATCCGCATCCACCAGCGCCTTTAGCTCCTCCATCTCTTCATCCCTTCTTTTATATACACACAGCAATACACACAACAATATAACAACTTGCAAATAAAAATATTGTAATTTCATTTTTTGACAAATGCCAGTAGAACAGCTTGATTTTTGACAAATGCAAACTACCGTGAGAAGTCCATACCTATATATATGCAGAATTCAACATGTTAACAGGGTATGCTGGAGATAAAGGATCTGACGGTGGAAGTGGGGGGTAAAGAAATCCTGAAGGATCTAACACTGCACATTGAGCGTGGCGAAGTGCACGTGCTGTTTGGACCGAACGGATGTGGTAAGACGACCCTTCTGATGTCCATACTCGGATTCCCGGCTTATAAAATAATCCATGGACACATAATTTTTAAAGGTGTTGATATAACCGATCTACCAACCAACGAGCGAGTGAAGATGGGTATAGGTGTTGCGTTCCAGAATCCACCACGGATAAGGGGTGTTACGCTCGGCGACATGGTCAATATCGCACAGGGTAGAAGCGAGGCGGTCATAGACGAGAGTGTAATTGCGCTTGCCGATAAGATTAATATACCCGCCGTGTTCCTCAGGCGAGATGTTAACCTTGGCTTTTCCGGTGGCGAGGTGAAGAAATCGGAGATACTGCAATTGATGGCGCAATCTCCTGATTTCATCATGTTTGATGAGCCTGATTCTGGTGTGGATGTGGATAACATAGAACTCATCGGTGGAATAATGTGTGAACTCCTTGACAGGCACAAATTACCGAGCAAAAGGAAGCGTGCGGGTCTTATAATCACCCATAGCGGGTTTATAACGCGTTATATAAGGGCTGATCGTGCGCATGTTATGCTTGATGGCTACATAGCCTGTTCCGGAATGCCGGATGAGATAACGAAGAACATAATGGAAGAGGGGTTTGAGAAATGTGTGGAGAAATGCAGTGCGAGGTGAAGTATCAGGATGAACGGTGATAAGAACAGACTCAGGTCACTTGCCGATGTTTCTGGGGATTACTTGCAGGATTTACTGCATGCGGGTATAGAGCCTTCCGAGACAGGCAGATCAGGCTCTTTCCTCCTGCAGGACCAGTCGGTGGTCTACTCACATACGAGCTACGAAGGGCTGGAACTGATGAGCGTCTCAGAAGCCCTCGATAAACATGAATGGCTCAGCGATTACCTGTGGAAAGTTATACCGGCTGATATGGATCAGTACACCGTGGATGTAGGGTCTGGCGCAAACGGTTATTTCATAAGGTCGAAAGCGAATGCAAAGGTTACTGTTCCGGTTCAAGCCTGTCTGTTCATCGCCAGTGATAAAATCGGACAGAAGGTGCACAACATCATCATAGCAGAGGAGAACTCGGAACTTCACATCATCACCGGCTGTTCTGTTGCACATTCGGTCAGTTCCGCATTTCATCTCGGTGTATCTGAGTTCTACATAAAACGCGGTGCTAAAATCACTTTTACGATGATACATAACTGGAGCGGCGGTGTAGAGGTAAGACCGAGAAGCGCAATGATAATAGAGGATGGAGGGACTCTCATAAATAATTATATACTGATGACACCTGTGAAATCACTTCAGATGTATCCTACCGCCTACTGCGCGGGTAAGAACGCGAAAGTGAGTTTCCAGTCCATAATCTATGCTTCTGCCAGTGCCAGGATTGATATGGGCTCAAGAGCAGTGCTGAAAGGCGATCATAGCAGGGCGGAGATCATTTCCCGGGTGGTTGCTACCGATGATGCGGATGTCACTGTACGGAGTGATGTGATAGGCGAAGGGTCAAGTTCCACCGGGCATATCGAGTGTCGGGGTCTGATGCTCTCCGATAACGCCGCAATCGTTTCCATACCGGAGCTAAAGGCGATGCGTAAAAATCTCGATCTCTCGCACGAAGCCGCAATTGGGAGGATAGCAGAAGAGGAGATACTGTACCTGATGGCACGTGGCTTGAGTGAGGAGGAGGCTACTTCGGTCATCATTCGCGGGTTCCTTAATGTTGATATCACCGGGCTACCTGATGCTCTCGCACGTGAGACGAAGAAGATGCTGGACATGCATCTGGGGAAGTTGATGTAAATACTCTGCGGATATTGTAGAACGTATCTCGTTCAGCAGGTATTTTTGCTTATTAGCACCCTTCACAAGACGCAGAATCTTGTTTATCGGGAGCATAGGTGGCGTTCTTGCACCAGCCGCATGTGTTATCTTCTCCTCCATAAGCGTTCCATCCAGGTCGTTCGCACCATAATTCAAAGCAACCTGAGCAAGTTTCTCGCCCAGTGCAACCCAGTAAGCCCGTATGCTCTTAAAATTCCGTAGCACTATTCTTGAAACTGCAATCGTTTTGAGCACGTCCACAGGATTTGCTCTCTCATGTACACGCAGTCCAAGCCCGGTCTTATCTGGATGGAAGAGCAGCGGGATGAATGATACAAATCCGTGAGTCTTCTCCTGCAGTTCCCACAGCTTGTGGAGATGCAAAGCCCGGTCTGATATATGCTCTATATGCCCGAATAGCATGGTGGCATTGCTTCTCAGTCCAATCCGATGTGCTATCTCCATAATCCTGAGCCATTCTCCCGCTTTTAGCTTACGCGGGCATATAATCGCTCTTATCTCATCATCGAGGATTTCCGCACCGCCGCCCGGTAATGCCTGCAGACCCGCATCCTTCAATCGCAGCAGTACCTCCTTCTCGCTCATGCCCTCTATCTGTGCCAGGAAGTGTATTTCCGTCGCTGTCAGAGCCTTGATACACACACCGGGGAATCGTTTCCTCAGCTGCTTGAATATATCCTCGAAATACTCTATGCAAACCGCAGGGTTGAGAGAGCCAACGATATGCAGCTCCGTAGCACCCATCTTCACCGCTTCCTCTGCTTTACTCACCACTTCTGCTACGCTCAGCAGATACGCATCCCTATCACCCTGATCGCGATAGAATGCACATAAAGGGCATTTCGCCACACAGATGTTCGTATAATTTATATGCCGGTTGACAACAAATGTGACCAGATTGCCATTATTTCGATTTATAGCGTCTGCACGCTCACCGAGTGCGTGAACATCCTGAGCAAACAGGTCTTCGATCTCTTTAATGCTTACCACAGGCTTTAATAACGCACAAACCCAATCTAAACCTATCTTTTACTGTTTCTTTGCACAGAAAGTATGAACATATACATCCACGCGTTATTTAAGTACAGATGGGAAGAGGATGTCAAGAGGTGGTCTGGCACCAGCACGTTCCGTATAGTCAAAGAGTACATCAAGCGCTTTTACCACATCACTTGACATCTCATACGTGTTCTCGTTCACGTACATCAGGACAAATTGCTTCACGAGTGCCTTATCCGCATCCGCACCTTGCGAATACCGCATCGCGTACCCCAGAGCTTCATCAACGTGCTCCAGAGCATACTGCACGCTCTCACGCATCGCTTCGAGGAACTGCATCTGCTGATCCACCGGTATCGTCCGTTTTATGCAGTTAATACCGAGAGGTAGCGGAAGACCGGTTTCAGCTCGCCACCACTCGCCCAGGTCTGTGATTTTTAGCAGTCCATACGCATTATAAGTGAGCTGAGCTTCGTGTATTACCACCCCGGCATCAACCTCACCGCGTTTCAGTGCCGGAATGACCTCATCGAACCGCATTTCTACTGTGTTGACATCCGGGAATGCCAGCCTCAGTACCAGATTCGCAGTTGTATACTTGCCCGGCACCGCCACTCTCCTGTCTTTCCCCTCTATATCTATGTGCTCCCTTGCCACAACCACCGGACCATACCCGTCACCCACACTCGCACCGGCAGATAGAATTCGATAGCGGGAATGAAGGAACGCATAAGCGTAAACAGATAACGCAGTGACGTCCATCTCACCACCGAATGCACGCCTGTTCAATGCTTCTATGTCATCAACTACATGCTTCACCCGTATTTCAGTCGCTATTTTACCGTTAAGCATACCGAAGAACATGAATGCATCGTCAGCGTCCGGTGTGTGAGCTATGATCATGTTTATCTATTGTCGCTATATTAAATAATAGTGGCGAGGTGGAGGCGATATAACAGGGGGTATGGTCTTCGTGCCTGCGGAAAGTGAGTGGATATATACCATATTGTTTATGTTTAATTACTTCACATGTACCTGTACAGGATATGCCAGGGCACAATTATACAGGGGCGATTTTGAAGTATCTAATATTAAATGGACCCTCGAGTAAGTACGCAATAGCAAAAGGTACCGATATCTCGTATCCCACGGTGTTGAGGAAGATACCCGGCATGGTGACAGCGCATATGATCCATAAAGTGGGGGAGGGCAAGCGCGGTGCCGAGATATATGTGGTCACGCCCAAGGGTACGCTTATAGCTTACTTCAGTGGGCTCGTACGTACGCCTGAGCTATTTATGGCTCTGCCATGGGTTATGAAGCACGTTCATATAGCTCTGGACGACTTACCGGCGGTAAGAGATCCGTTCGGATTCATTGCTGGAGAACTGCCGTTCAAACTCTCGCGATTGGAGGATTTAAAGGTGGAGGAAGCGGTGAGCATACTGGGTGTCATACTCATCTGGCGGCATGAGGAATGGTATCATGAGATAGGCAAGAGCAAGCTCAGGAAGCTACTGGCATGGAGTGAGAATTATCGTATACTGAGATTTCTCGTTGAGGGTTCCGTGCACACGCTTGGTAAGATGAGTGAACAGGCGATGGAACTGAGCACACGTGCAGAGAAGTTCCTGGACGAGATGGACGAACTGATGCGGTACTAAGTCTCTCCACCGGCATGCTTAGACGTTTTGGATAAAGGTATATACGGGCACCAGGGCTCTTCCGCCAGATAATCGCCTTTCAAATCCTCAGGCTCGTGCAGACCGCCACAGAAATCCATGAAGCCGGTTAACCCGTATGCACGAGCACGACACCCGCCACATATAGTCCGGTACTCGCATGCGCCACATTTGCCATTGAGATTCTCAAAATCACGGAGGTCACGTAGCACAGGTGAATTGAACCATATCTCACGGAATGGTGTATCGCGGATATTACCCAGTTTTAATGGCAGATATGGGCAGGGTGTGACCTCACCGGTAGGGTATATACGGCAATAGTACAGTCCAGCAATGCATCCACGAGTCCAGTGGTGCACGTCCAGCCCCTTCTGTGATGCGATCCGCATGAATTGCGGTGCACAGACCGGTCGCACATCCAGTTTGTACTTGCCTTCCGCCACCATATCCAGCACACCCTCTATCATACGCTCATACATCTCTGGCGAGATATCCTCTATCCTGACACCCCTGCCGGTGGGTACGAGGAAGAACAGATGGAACGCAGTAGCGCCGGCATCCTCTGCAAGCGCCATTATATCCTCTATTTCATCGTAATTCTGCTGTGTCACCGTTGTATTCACCTGAACAGATATGCCATGTGCCCGGCAGGCAGCGATACCCGCCATTGTACGCTCCCACGCACCCTTCAGACCACGGAATTCGTCATGCCGCTCCGGTATCGCGGAATCAATACTGATAGCCACCGCTCTTATCCCGCTTGCTTTCAGTTCCGCGGCGACCGAATCGGTGATCAGGGTCCCATTGGAGCCCATAGCGGCAATCAATCCTTTACTGGTGGCATATCGTGCGAGTTCAAAGATGTCGGGTCGGAGTAAAGGCTCACCTCCACTGAATATGAGTATCGGCTTACTCAATTCAGCGATCTGATCAATGAGCATCCGCCCTTCTTCTGTGCTCAGTTCATCCCTCGCCGCGCTATCGCGCGCATCAATATAGCAGTGCGGACAGTGAAGATTACACCTGAAGGTCATGTTCCATGAGATCAGCTTCGGTAAAAAGACGGTCATCTCTGAACCCCATTTATATTCTTATACTTCCCTTAAATAAAGACACCGTGCGTCTGAGCTTCAAGCGCTGTTTCCTTATTATACAGGAGCATATGCATCTGCATATATATAGCTATATGTATGAGCATAGATTTATCGGAAATCAATATAAAAATACGGATTTTATATAGTATAGGTGAGCATAAGTGAAAAGAATATTGCTGATGGTTCTGGGGATCATGGTGCTCATTGCGTTGGCACTGTTCCTGTATGAACGGGATACGGTAGGGTTCTACTTCCTGTACGGTGCGATGGGCGTCGGCTTCTTCGTGCTCGCCACCAATCTGCTGTCCATGATACAGAAGGAGGGGAGGCAAGATGATTGAACTCCCACCGGTACTGGTCTATCTTTTAGGAGCGGCGTTGATACCGCTATTTGGCAGGGGTCGAGCGAGGAAAGCGCTTCTTGTCGCTGTGGCTTTCATCGGTCTGGCGTGCTCGTTCTCATTGAGACCGCAGACGAGCTGGGTGGTTCCCCTCTCAGGGTTTGAACTGACCTTTCTGCATGCGGATCGACTGAGCCTGATAATGGGCTACATATTCTCGTTCATCGGTGCAGCCGCGATAATATACTCCTTAGATGTGGTGAAGGAGAACGGTGAGTACATCTGCGGGCTGTTATATCTGGGCAGTGCGCTGGGCGCGGTATTTGCAGGTGATTTCTTCACACTGTACATATTCTGGGAGATAATGGCGTTCTCATCGCTCGGACTGATATGGTATTCGCGGACAGAGCGAGCAAGGAATGCAGGGATGCGATATATCCTCTTCCATCTGTTCGGTGGCTGTGCCTTCCTCGCGGGTATAATCATCCATTTCATGAATACCGGTAATATAGCGATAAGCCCGATAGAACAGGGGATAGGATATTTACTGCTGCTCATCGGTGTGGGGGTCAACACTGCGTTCATACCGTTGCATACCTGGCTGCCTGACTCATATCCGAAGGCGACGATTGCAGGTGCGGTATTCATGTCGGTCTACACGACAAAGACGGGCGTATATGTGCTTGCGCGTACTTTCCCGGGCGCTGAAGCATTCATTTTTGGGCATCCGTTCCATTTCGTGGCGTATATTGGCGGCTTGATGGCGCTATATGGCGTTATATTCGCACTGATGCAGAACGATGTCCGTAAATTGCTATCCTATCATATCGTATCGCAGGTGGGGTACATGGTCGCGGGCATAGGAATAGGCACTGCTATCGGTATAAACGGCGGTATCGCACATGTCTTCAACCATATCCTGTATAAGGCACTGCTGTTCATGTGCATGGGTGCGGTGATATACCGTACGGGCAGGATGAATCTGACGGAACTCGGTGGTCTGGCGAAGAGGATGCCGGTGACGACGATAACGTGCGTGATAGCAGCGCTCTCTATTTCGGGTGTCGTCGGGTTCAATGGTTATGTGAGTAAAGGGATGGTAATACACGCTGCAGAGCTCTCACACATGCATATCCTCGTGCTCGCATTGACGCTCGCGTCGGTCGGTACGTTCCTGTCGTTCCTGAAACTGACATATTTCACGTTCTTCAGGCATACAGAGAACGATATAGCGAGGGTTAAGGAGGCACCGCTCTCAATGCTGGTTGCGATGAGTCTCACTGCGTTCTTATGTGTGGCGATAGGCGTGTACCCGAAGATGCTGTACGTGATACTGCCAGATGTGGGGGCTGCGATGCATTACGATGCATATACGCCGGGGCATACGATGGGGACGCTGCAATTGCTTGCAATGACTGCTTTCATGTTCGTAGCGCTGAAAGTGCTGATAGCACCGCATGAGAGGATTACGTACGACATAGATTACCTGTACAGGAAGGCGGGCAGGGGTATCATATGGTTCTGTGAGAAGCCTCTTATGGCTTTTGCAGGTGCGATCGACGGCGTACTGAAGCGAATTGCTGATTCTTTTGTGTGGTTCAGCAGGAATCCAGTAGCGGCGTCTGTTATTCTCCTGACTGCCACGGGTACAAAGCTGATGAGACCGCTCAATTATGTCAGTAAAGAAGCAGAAGTTAAGCGGTTAACGATAGAGGAGCCAAGGGAGAGGCTGAGTATCGGTACCGGTGTACTGCTGGTACTGATATTCTTCCTCGTGTATCTGATAGTGATGCTGATACATGGCTGGCTGGCGCCTTAGCGGTGGATAACGGGAAATAGGAGATGGGAGTTAGAACTCCTCCTGTTTCTATTTTTTGTCCGGGCACGTGAATGAAATGTGATAAATGATATTATGTCAATGTCATAGAAAGTATGTATGTAATTGGTAGAAATGACACTGGTGGTCGTGACCGGGATGCCCGGTTCCGGGTCTTCTACGGTAATAAAGGAGGCTTTACGCCTGAAGGCTGAGCATAACTACAGTGTGAGGAACTACGGTGATATAATGTATGAAGCAGCGCTTGAGGAGGGCATTGTCCGTACGCGGGATGAATTGCGGAAACTATCGGTGACTAAACAGCGGGAGATACAGATGCATGCATGTGATAAGATAGCGGAATGGCGAAGAAAGATCGGCAACATTATCATTGATACCCATTGCACGATAAAGACGCCGGAAGGTTATCTGCCCGGACTGCCCGAATACGTCTTAAGGAAACTGAATCCCGACCTGTTCGTGCTTATAGAAGCGAACCCGGAGGAGATACAGGAGCGGAGGCAGAGGGACAGGACACGAGATCGAGATGTAGAGGCGTTGAGTGAGATAGAAGAGCACCAGTTCATGAACCGTGCGATGGCGACTGTTTATTCATGCCTCACCGGCGCGGCGGTTAAGATAATAAAGAACCATAACGGCAGATTAAAGGCAGCGGCAGAGGAGTTCGCAAGGTTGATTTGATAAGCAGATGGAGGAACAGCCGCGTAAGGAACTGAGAATAGGAAAATTCGGATTCCTCAACAATTTCTTACCCTACTACCGGCTTGAACAGAACGGGTGTATGCGTATATACGAAGGTTCACCGCGAGAACTGACCATGCTGTTCGAGTGCGATAGGATAGATTTTGCACCCCTCCCTTCTTTCTATTATTTACGTAATAAGAGGCGGTTGCGATGTTATGAGTTCTGTGTTGCATCGAATGATAGCGCCTTGAGTGTACTCCTCGTCTCAGAACGTGGTATAAATGATGTGAACGGGCGAATAGCAGTTACGAACCAGACTGTGACCTCAGTAAATCTATTAAAGGTGATCTTAAATGAGCGGGGCATGAACAACAGGATTTTTGAGATGAATACATGTGAAACCGGCGAGCTGCTCAGACATGGCAGTTATGCACTCGTTATAGGCGATGAAGCACTGAGAGCGAGGACAAGATACAAAATTGTTATGGATCTTGGGGAGGAGTGGCATGATCTTACCGGGTGCCCCATGGTATTTGGCATCTCGGTATCCTCATACACGGTGGACATGAGCGATGTGGACCGTGCGATACTGGAGTCGCTGGCATGGGGTGAGCGGAATATGGAAACAGTAGTGAGAGAAGCGAAGAAGCGATTTAGCGGTATGCCTGCCGATCTTATTGAACGATACATCGGTTCTCTTACGTATCGGCTGGGCACACGGGAAATGAGGGGGTTAAAAGTCTTTGAGGCTAAATGCCATGAATACGGACTATTATGACTTTTATGTGGATAAGAACCTGAGCGGTGAGGATCTGAGTTTTGATGAAGCGTTACGCCTCTTCGAGCTGCCTCTTCCCACCCTCGGCAGGATCGCAGATGAGCTGAGGCGTAAGCGCTGTGGTGAGCTCGTTACATTCGTCATTGACCGTAACATAAGCTACACAAACAGGTGCGTATCAAAGTGCAAATTCTGCGCATTCTATGCGAAACAGGAGCAAGAGAGTTACAGGTTGAGTAAACATGCCATTCTCAGCAAGATCAAAGAGGCGGTTGATACCGGTGGCGCAACACAGATACTCATCCAGGGTGGGCTTGACCCCTCTATTGGGCTCGAATGGTTTGAAGATTTATTTGCTACAATAAAGCATCAGTTCCCGCAGGTTCATATTCACAGCCTCTCACCCCCTGAGATATTCTTCATTGCAACAAACGAAGGCATGAGCATAGAAGATACAATTGCGCGATTGCGAGCAGCGGGACTGGACTCACTGCCCGGAGGTGGGGCGGAGATACTCAGTGATCGGATACGGCAGCTAATAAGTCCAGGCAAAGTCAGTGCAGATGGCTGGCTAAAAGTGATGGATATAGCGCAGGGGATGGGAATGAAGACAACGGCGACGATGATGTTCGGGCATATAGAGCGTGATGAGGATATAATTGAGCATCTGTTACGTGTGCTTGAGCTGCAGAACAGGCGGCACGGATTCACAGCGTTCATACCATGGACATTTCAGCCATGGCATACTCAACTATATCCAGAGATACGAGCTCCCGCACCCGTAACGAGATACCTGCAGGTACTTGCTATATCGCGGATAGTGCTGCATTCGATAAGGAACATACAGGCATCATGGCTGACCCAGGGTATCGAAACCGCGAAACTGGCACTGTTCTTCGGTGCAAACGATTTTGGCGGCACGATACTGGAGGAGAAAGTGGTGACTGCTGCTGGGCGGGCGCATAAGCCGAAGAAGGCGGAAGAGATAGTGAAGGCGATAAGGTCTGTGGGCAGACCCGTAGCACAGAGGAATACATACTATGAGATACTGAAATATTACGGGTAGTTAAAATGTCCGCAATTCCCCCCTGATTGCTCGCTCTGTTATCTCATGTATATTCGATAGCCACTCGTCCATTATTCGCACGGTTTTGTGCTCGATTGTCGCTGTCATTTCTGTACTTTCAGGTATTATCTCCGCTGTTGCTACCTTCGGATCGTCTATTCTCCTGCCTATCTCGGACAGGAGCTTTATATAAACCTCATGTACACCGTCCACCGTAGCTACTATCTCATTTGCAATCTCAATAGCGAGCAGGTTGTAGATCTTACCGGTGTGGTTAACCGGGTTTTTACCCGCGGCACCTTCCATGCTCATCGGTCTGCCCGGTGTGATGAGTCCATTACACCGGTTACCACGACCGGCAGCACCGTCATCACCCATCTCTGCCGATGTCCCGGTTACCGTAATATAGACAGTCTCAGCAGTATCGGCTCGATTTACGTGTGTTGTTACCGATCTATCGGTATATTTTAAGGCAACATCGGTAACAAACTGCTTCAAACCCTCCTTTATCGAATCATAGTGGTCATGATCATCCACGTATCTGGATACGAGCGCATCACCCACTGTCAGTGTTATCCTGTCCTTTTCTCGAAGTGCCATCACTTTCATATCCTCTCCTATCGCATTCTCTCTATGCCGGTAGTCCGACATCACCATGCTCTCCACACTGGACGCTATGGTCTCCACCTCGGATAATGGCGCGTGAGCAACGCCAAAGGAAGTATCATTTGCTACCGGTATCTCCCTGTCCTTACCTTTAAAGACCATCAGCAGATCCGAAGAGCCTTTGCCCAACCGGCTCTCTATCACAACATGCCGATCCACATCGAGATTCCGCACGGTACCCTTGAGATACTCACGCGCCGCACGCAGCGCAACCACATCCACAGCTATCTCCTCACCATCAAACTCACGTGTCGCTCGACCACCAAGGAGGATATATATCGGCGAGATGACCTCACCACCGCCGTATTCAGGATCTGACCTGCCTGCTACGAGCTGAACTTTGTCAGTGTTATGATGCAGGACCATGCCGAATTTGTCCATGTATTCCTTACACAGCGCTACACTGACCGCATCGGCAACGCCATCGCACAAACTGTCTGGATGCCCCAGCCCTTTGCGCTCTACCATCTCCAATTCCTGCTGCTCTACTGGCAGCCGGTGCATGAATTCAACCCTTATATTCCGCTTCAGTTCCATCTTGCTCATATCCCATATCACCTTACTCTTTAATAAAGTATTTAGCGAAATGGTGAGTGTCTACAAAGGATAAAAGAAGAGTTGGAGTGTGAAAGAAGATGGTGAAGCCTGATGATGGAAAAAAGCAAAGGGGAGTTCATTAACACATTGCACGCGGAATATTTTTACAATGGCAATTATCCAGCGCTTTGAGACACAACAAATTCAAACTAATCGAAGAAGATATTCTGGGCATGGAAAAATTCCCTGAAGTGGATTACGTATTTCATTTAGCGGCACAGGCGGGCGTAAGAGCATCCTGGGGCAGGAGTTTTGAAAC
>JAODGP010000070.1:0-2133 GCA_025464345.1 Methanosarcinales archaeon
CCCTCCACCTCATCCAAAAACTCCTTTTCCGTCAGATATACCTTCAAAAGGTCAAATTCTTTGTTTATCTCCTTCGTCTTTGTATCGGTATTGCAGTAATTGTTCCTTATGTCCTGAAGTATCCTGAATGCATTTGCGAGCCTCGTCGCATCCTTCTCCGAGAATGTCTTCTTCAATTCCGCTTTTACCGCCTCTGCCGACACGCCTGCATCGCACAGATATTTGAACTCTTTCGCTCGTATCGGTACCTCTCCCAATGCACTCTTGAAAACACCTCTTATCTCATATACTGTTTTAGGCTTTTTTCAGGAAAGTTTTAAGACTACAAAATGTATCAACATCCTCTTTTATATCACAGATACTAAACAGATTATCATAGTTCCTATATTGGCTTCTGATTAAGTTGAAGTACGCAGGATTTGACTCCGATAAACCTTTCAAATCACTCACTACTAAAAACTTGGTGTTACTACATACGTAAAAATCGCTCTTTATTCTCCCTGTTTCGTTTACCACATTACCATTCTGGATGTATGGTCCTGTGACACGGCAGACCTTTGATTTTCTTATCATACTAATCATTTCTTCCACAATCGAATTTAGATCTGTTGGTTCATCAGGATAATCTTCCAAACAGCCCCATTTAACCTCTATAACATACTGGATTGCATCGCTTTTTACGACGATAATATCCGGGTCTTTAACATTAGTGCCCCTCTCTGGCGGGTTGGTACTATACATTTTCAGATGATAGAAGGTTCTTTTCGACTCTTTTTCAGCCTCTTTGTAATAGTTATTGTTATGAGTTGCGAGATATATTTTGCACTCATTATGATACATGTGCTCAAATATATCCTCAATCTGACAAAGAATTGATGTATGTTTTTCAGCTTTGTATTTAGAATGGGACTTAGAACCTGTTCCTGATGGTGATTTGAACACTACCCAACCATCTCCCAAAGGGATTTTCATGGATTCTGCATTGCTGGCCTTCCTAAAACGCGTTGCTTTTCTACATCCTATACAGGCTGCTGGTAACTTTCCACAATACTCTCCGTCCTTATAGATGTATAAATGATTTATACAGCCCCGTTTTTTAGCTTTTGTAACTATGTAGCCCGGGATTTTTTCCTTACATTCGTTTACATATTTTGTTTTCATAAATGTTCCCCCTTGTGTTTATGTACTATCTTCATTTACCGCGATAAATTGTATTAACCCCATAGTTTACATCTGCAATCTCGGCAACCTTCCCCCAACGAATAGCCACCCATATACAATTCAACTGCTATTGAAACCCAGAGATCTTTTCGTGCGGCAAGAATGGTTCTTACCACGTCTTTGATGAATTCACTCGTTGATTTGTAGTGACCTGTCATCGTAATGACCTCCAGCTCTTTCTTCATTTGTTCCGTAAACTCTATGTTCTTTCCCATTCCCCTCTCTCTTCAGCCGGTCTCCAAATCCACCAAGCACAGTGAAACATACCTGCTAACGAAATTCTTGTGGAAGTTCCCTGAATTGATATGTTCAAACACTTTCTCATCAAATCCCGTTACCGATGCAATCCCGAGCACATGGAAATAGTTCCCGAACTCCGCACGGTCAATATACCGTGTCAACACCGAAAGCAGCTCTGACAGCGTCACTCTCCTCGTATCAAACCCATTCTCCACATAGCTCTTCAGATGATTCAATACCGCAGCCTCAATAATCAGCTTCGGCTCTTCCTTTCCAAAAAGCTTATACCTCTTCTCCGTAACCACATATCTCGACCTCAGATTCAACGGCAACTTACCTGTTGCTTCTTCATAATCCGTCTTCACCGTCTTCATAATCCTGTCCACATCATCGAATTTGTAGTGGTAGCTCCATGCACTTATCTTCCGCTCCCTCTTCTCTATCGGGTCATATATCCTCTTCGGAAGCTCGTTCATCTTTATATCAAACCTTCCGATGAAATTCATCTCATGCACCTTTGCAACGTCGCTCGTTACAAATCGTTTCACCTCACCGCCCTCTAAAATCGCCTTGAGTTCCATCAACCGCTCTTCTACTTCTTTCCTCTCGTATTCCAAACCTTCTCGTTCAGTTTTTAATTCCGCTTCCTTCTTCTCCAGTTCTTCTCTCAGC
>JAODGP010000070.1:2198-2828 GCA_025464345.1 Methanosarcinales archaeon
TCTTCGAACGCTTTTCGTGCCGTATCCTTCAATTCCGCCTTCTGTCTCTCCTCAGCTTCACGCAGCTCTCGCTCCCTCGCATCAAGAGCTTTTCTCCTTGCTTCTATCTCCTTTATACTCTCTGACCATGCCCGCTCGAGCTCTTCGTATCTCGCCCATGCATCTCTTTTAGCCGCTTCAAACTCGCTGAGCCGGGCATTCAGCGCTTCTTTACCCGTTTCTTTTGTCACTACCGCTCGCTCTAAACCACTCAGCACTTCTTCTAACCGCTCCTTCTCTGCTCGCAATGCTTCGCTATCTTTTAACCTCGTTTCTAACTCCGAGAGGTTCTGATTGAGTTCCTTTATTATCCTGTCCCGTTCTACCACTGATTTCTCAATTGCTCCTTCAATATCTTCCCATGCCCCGCCCGGTCCAATACCATACATCCTGATATATTCCGTTGCCGCACGTTCCATCTTCTTCAGCCTGTCGCTCCAGAATCTCCTGAATGCCAGCGCCAGGTCTCCCCCCATCTTGGTATCAAGCACCTTATCCATACTGGCATATCCTTTAATCGCAGCATCCCTCGCGAGTCTTACAATACCCCTGTCGTCCTCTCGTCCTCTTCTTACATATTCTGCAATCTCG
>JAODGP010000070.1:3009-11026 GCA_025464345.1 Methanosarcinales archaeon
AGATCCATCTCCGGACTCGCTATCGTCTTCGGCAGCTTGTTCAACCTCTCCAGATCCTCTACTGCCATGCCCATCTCCATACCACCTTATATATTATATCCAGCATCAAATAAAACTTTCGGCTTTTTTACTTTCGTCATTTCAGTGAATGCTTATCGTCATCCACCATCTCAACATCAAAATACGAGAAATCGCTCTTCAATTCACTCTCCAGCGATTTCACCGCCTCTTGCACACCTTCTAACCGAATATCCGCCATCGTCTCGCCACTATATTCTCTTAACGCAAATTTCACACTCACTCCACCCTTGCCTCGCCTCATATACACCACATATTCCATCTCAGCGAAATCATCACTCAGATACCGGTGCATCCTCAGCGTGGAATTCTTCTTGCTGAATATGAAACTGATGAGTCGCTCCACAGACTTTATATCGTCCCTGAATCTGACATTTAAACGCTCAATATGCTTTTCGGGCTCCATATGCTCCCTCTCCGCACTGTATAGCTCCACTCTGCCCGCACTTATCTTTGAATACAGCTCTGTAAGAAAATCGGTCATATCTTTCCCATCCAGATCCGCCTTCACCACTATCGCTTTCAACTCCGCTATTTTACCGGTCTCCGCTTCCCACTTGTCTATAACATACCGCACTCGCTTCTTCTCCGTATCGTCCGCGCAATCCATGACGATGATATGTGTTGCTGTCATCGCTATACTCTAATTCATCGTAGTATATAAAACTTTAGTATTTTTTACGATTGAGACTCATGCTTTGTCCATCCGTAGATGCGCAAAATTTGTGTTGAAAATTCAACACTTCTTACTCCTGCCTGACCGTGGTGTTATTATCTCGATTGCACCGCCCTGGAAATCGCCCCTGACTTCGCCCATCTTCTCCTCCATCCAGCCCTCCATCTCCAAGTATGCACTCCTCAAGCCTTCTATCACGTCCTCATCCGGATTCCAGAGCCCACGCTCATACGCTTCCAGCAGCCTCCGCCCAATCTCTTCAAGTGCCCACGGGTTGTTTCGCTCAAAGAACTCACGCATAGCCTTATCCAGCACGAACGTCCTCGCTATATCGTTGAATATCCAGTCATCCACCTCGCCAGTCGTCGCTTCCCAGCCATAAACACGCCCTATTCGCTCTGATATGTCCCCTGCACCCTTGTAGCCATGCCGCTTCATAGCCTCTATCCACCTGGGATTCAGTATCTTGCCACGCACCACACGCCTCAGCTCGTCTGCGAGACTCCTCACCTCTATCCTATCACGGTCACGAGTATCGCCATAATACGCACAGACATCACTGTGGGATAGCGCACGTGCCGCTGCAGTTAGCCCGCCATGTGTCCCGAAATAGCAGCAGCAGCCGCAGAGGTCGTACTCGTCCGTGGTGGTCTTGTTGAACGTCAACTCAACCGTCTCAAGCTGCGTCTTCAGCGTATCGTGTGCATCAATACCAAAGAACTCCTTGCCATATGCATACCCATTCCATTCCAGGAATACATCTGCAAGGTCCTTCTCGTCCTTCCATGCCGATGCGTATACCGCCAGATTGACGCCATTACCGTATGTGCCCGGCTTACTTGCGAATATACGTGCACAGTCGCCGCTATCACGTGTATGTTTACGCAGATAGTTCTTATCCTCAGGCTCGTCGAGCATTGCCACCTCCCTTATCGCTTCATCAAGCAGTTCAATACAATTGTAGAAGCAGTCACGGATTATACCACTCACCCGCAATGTCACATCTATACGGGGACGCCCGAGCTCTTCAAGTGGTATCACACGGTAGCCTCTTACCCTGCCACTTTGCCATATCGGCTCCACACCTATCAAATACAGTATCTGTGCCATCTGCTCACCGTCCGCCCACATGATGTCCGATGCCATCCAGTACATAGCGATATTCTCCGGCGGTTTGCCCTTTTCCGACTCGTATTTCCTTATCACACCCTCAGCTAATTTCTTGCCCGTCTCCCATGCGCCCGGTGACGGTATTCTGAACGGGTCGAGCGAATAGAAGTTCCTGCCCGTCGGCAATATCTCTGGCTTGCCCCTCGTCAGTAACCCCGAAGGTCCAGGCTCTATATAACCCGCATCGAGCCCGTGTAACAGACTGCCCAGCTCATCAGAATCTGCTATACGTGCGGAAATATCAAGTATCTTATCACGAATCTGCCCGAGGTCCATGCGAGATTGTAATCGGTCTTTTAATACATGCCTGGCAGCATCATACGGATCCACCGCATCCGCACTCAGTATCGCCCTTATGTATTCCTTACCCAGCCTGTCCACCTCCTCTAATAGCGCACTACCGGCATCCGATGGTGAAACATCCAGACCCATCAATGCCAGAATCACCCGCCTCAGTTCGGAATCGTATCTCAGTATCGAGTTAATAAGCTCCACCCTATCGTTGCCATCCGGTATCTCACCGAATATGTGCATACCCGCAGGGATTTGCGTATTGTATATGCGTGTAATAGCCTCATGCGCAGCCTCTATTATACTCTCAACAGAATAACCGCCCTCCAGCATGCTATCCAGTTTCAGCTCTTCATCAAGCTTCGTCCTCCTCAGTAGCTCGATTATTATCTGCTCAATAGCGTGTGCCCGTGCATTATCACTGCCCTTCGTGCGGTTATACTCCTCTATCTGAGTTTCAAGCTCCTTCAAATCGCCATACAGCCCACTTTCGGTCATAACCGCCTGCAAATGGTCCACGAGCGTTGCATAACTTCTCCGTTTCGCAATGGTGCCCTCCGGTGGGTTATCCGAGTTGTAGATGTAAAGGTGCGGTAGATTACCGATGGCAACATCGGGATAGCACCCATCAGATAACGCTATGGACTTGCCCGGCAGAAACTCAAGATTACCGTGCGTCCCCACATGCACAATCACATCAAAATGCTCATCCAGGTAGTGATAGGTTGCGAGATACTGATGTGGCGGTGGCACTTCGGGGTCATGCAGGATCTTACACACCCTGCCATCGCATCGTGAGCCTGCACAACCCCGTTTCGGCTGTACACATACCACTGCGTTACCATATCGAACGCCCGTTATCACTATCTTACCATCATATACCATTGCAGCCGGGACACCATCCTTCGCTTCGCCCGGTGGATTACCCCATGCCGCACACGTCTTCTCCCTCACCGCCTGTGGTAATGTGGCGAACCATCGCTCGTACTCATCCTTGGTAACGAGAGCGAGAACACCGCCCTTGTTCACTATCTCGTCTATCGTCGTCCATCTGAACTCCGATATCGCTTTCCTGCGCATAATATCCTCTATGAGCACTTTACCACTATCAGGTACACGCACTGAATAGCCCGCTGCATGCATCTCTCGCAGTATTCGCACGATGCTCTCGAGCGCATCCAGGTTCGCTGCACTGCCCACTGTGGATTCTACCGATGCACAGGGGTTATTATGCAGTATAAACGCTACTTTTCGCTCGCTCACAGGCTTATCCTTCAGGTCTATCCAGCGTTTCACCCGTGCTACTATCCTCTTCACACGCTCGTTCAATGCTGTGTGCCGCTCTATGCCACTCTCTCGCTTCAAAACGCTCACGAGCAGCGGCTCGATCAGCCCTTCCATCTCCGGCATCGCCACGCTCCAGCCCACCTCCAGGCTACTCAACCCCGCTGTATTACCCTTCCACTCTTCTTCTGTCTGATGATACGCTATTATCGGATGAAATACCGGCACATCCAGCCGCTTCAATACGTCAAGATGGCTATCCCGTGCGTTGAATACCGATTGGAGGTTTATCAGTGCGTCAATTCTGCCCATAAAGAACGATTCAATGAGCTCTCTACTCGACCTCGCACCAAGGTCCTTATCCCCACCACCATACGAGAATGCGGAAATTACATTAAAATCGCTATCTTCCAGAGCACGAATGAGAGTATCCACAACCTCAAGGTCTCCATTCACCCAGTATGTGCGGAAGAAGAGGATGCCCACCGTCCTCCTTCGCTTATAATCCCGCTTATGCTCTCCATACCACTTAAGATATTCATCAACATCATCAAATACCCGCACGGCTTCCGGATGGTATATACCCTGCCAGACCATCTCCTCCGGGTATTCATACTCATAATCCCTGCCCAGGACCTCTTTACCGATGTATAACAGCATGTTCCTCATGTTCTTCACGCCGCCATATACATGGTAGAGGTTGACCGTGGCTATTATCTCTGCACTCAGGTTCGATAGCCACCAGTAAGCGTCACGCCCCAACGATATGGTAGGTAAGTCTTTCCTCAACCCGGCAATAATATCGTCCCAGTATTCCTCATTCGTTGGATGCATCAGAACAACATCAGCATTCTCGAGGGACTTTATACACGCTTCTCGCTTCTTAGCATCGCTCATTTCATGCGTTGACCATATCTTCAGCTCGATATCAAGTCCGTCCACCGCCTCTCTCAGCGGCTGTATATCACTACCCCATAAAATCGCCGCTAATTTCCACATTTCAATAGAAAAATATTATTTGTTATATTAAAAATTAACTGATTTCTTCATCTTGAAGCTCATTGTTCACGTTCCGGTACTCGATTTTGTGGGCAACCGAAACACTGCTAATCGGCGTTTCCCTCGCTTTTGCTGCTGCTTACGGACGCAAAGAGGCGGTATATGGACACGAGAAGCGGTACAAAGAGGCGCGGAATACTTATCTCTGTGGTAGCTTTGCTTATGACTGTTGCTGTGTATCTCTCAGGCATGTACGTCTCATAGCCCGCCGGCGAGCAGGTCACGTGTGGCTCTCCTCACCGCCTCCTCTGAATTGTATCTCTGTTCCCAGCCAAGCTTGCGCAATCTCGTCGCATCGAGTAGCATCAGCGGTACATCACCCTTCCAGCCACGTATGCCGCCCGTGAATCGTAGGCGTGGCGATATACCCATCTCTGAACTCACTATCTCCGCTATTCGTCTCACAGTTACGGTATCGTCCGTGCCTATGTTCAATATGTGGACTGGCATATCGCCCCTATCCTTTAAACCCACGAACATGGCTTCTATACAATCATCAATATAAATATACGATTTCGTCTGATTACCGTCGCCGAGGATGAGCAGCTCGGTCGGATTCGCCCTCAGCTTATGTATGAAATCGTAAATCACGCCGTGTCTGGACCTCCTGCCTATCACATTCGCAAACCGATATATCCATGCATGCATATCAAAGGTATGGCAGTAAGAAGCGATAAGTGCTTCACATGCCAGTTTTGAAGCCCCGTAGAGCGATATCGGTATCGCTGGATACTCCTCAGGTGTTGGCAATGCGCTCGCTTCACCGTAAACAGTGGATGTGGATGTGAATACAATCCGCTTCACACCGCTCCGTCTCATCGCCTCCAGTACATTATACGTGGCAATCACGTTCTGGTTAAGATGAACCCTCGTATCTTCTGCTCCTATTCGCACTTCTGGATTCGCTGCAATGTGCCATACCTCATCCACACCCTCGAATAGCCGTTCTATATCGTCATGGAGGATGTCAACCCTGTGAAAGCAGAATCTGGAATCGCCAATGTGGGCTCTTATATTGGCTTCATCTCCACTGCTCAGGTTATCAAGTATCCGCACCTCATTGCCCAGAGCCAGCAGCCTGTCAACCACATGCGAGCCTATAAAACCCGCACCACCTGTCACCAGTACCCTCATGGTATCATATTCAGGATTTTATTTATATCTGATTTTTCCTCTACACAATAATGAACAGGGTAAGATAGAGAAGTGAGCTTTTTAATTCAATAACCTTTTAATATTAGAGGGATGATGAGAAGTACACTGATAGAAGCCGGGAGGAGTCTGGCTGAAGCTACTTTGATCGTCGTCGTGATAATAGTGGCTGCATATACCCTTACGGGTACGTGGCATATAGGCTATGCGGTTGAATCTGGCAGTATGTTACCCAACATGCAAATAGGTGATTTGATCTTTGTATTGTCGCCGCATCGTACCCATATCGTCACCTACGAGGAGGGTATTAATTGCAATTATAAATCGTTCAATAATTATGGTGATGTGATCATATACAGACCGAACGGTTTATCTTCTGTAACGCCCATTATACACCGTGCGATGTACTGGGTGAATAAGGGCGATGAGATGCCGGGTGGCAGACCAGCACCGCATGAGGGCTACATTACCAAGGGTGATAATAATGGTTGCTATGACCAGCAATGTCTGGGTGTGGAAGTAAACGGCAGGCTATGCAAGGTCGAGCCTGTGAAGCCCGAATGGGTGATAGCGGTAGCGAAGATTCGTGTACCCTATCTCGGCTATCCGTCGCTCATATTGAAGAAGCCTGCCATTGTCCGTAATATGATAACTTAAAGAAGAGCCGCAGGGAATGACAAAGCCAAAACTCACACTGCTCGACTTCCTCAGGCTGGGTAAGACAGAGGGGGTGCCTGAGGAAGCGGAGAAACCCCGTGTATATTCTGTATGGGAGATAACGAGATACATAAGGCAGAAATTGGATGATGATGAATTATTAAGAGCGGTTTACGTGAAAGGAGAACTCTCGAACGTCAGCCAGCCCACTTCCGGGCATATCTATTTCACACTTAAGGACGAATATGCAGAGTTGCGATGTGTGATGTTTCGTGAGCGTAATGCATTGTTGAGTTTCAGGCTCGAAGACGGGATGGATGTGATCGCCCGTGGGCGTATAAGCGTGTATGAGCGTCGAGGGCAGTACCAGTTATATGTGGAAGAGATACAGGAATCGGGCATCGGGGCACTCTACCGTGCGTTTGAAGAGTTGAAGAAGAGGCTAAAAGAAGAGGGGCTATTCGATACTGCATACAAGAAGCCGATACCTGCATTCCCTCACACGATAGGCATCATCACATCACCAACCGGTGCAGCCATCCGCGACATGCTTAATATCACAAGACGGCGATTCCCGCATGTGCATATCCTGGTGGCACCGGTGGCAGTACAGGGAGAAGAAGCAGCACCTCAGATTGTGAACGCTATCAGACTGATGAACCGTGCGAATAAGGAGTTGATGAAGATAGACGTGCTCGTGGTAGGACGTGGCGGTGGCTCAATAGAGGAGCTGTGGGCGTTTAATGAAGAGAGCGTGGCGAGAGCGATATTCGCATCTGAGATACCTGTCGTATCGGCAGTGGGGCATGAGACCGACTTCACCATCGCTGATTTCGTTGCAGACCGGCGAGCAGCGACACCGTCAGAAGCTGCGGAACTGATCGTCCCTGATAAGCGGCAGATAGAGAAGAACCTTGACACTCTTGAACTCCGCCTGCGGCAGAATCTCAACAAGCTGATAGAGCAGCACAGGCTCTGGCTCAACAGTATGGAGAAGAATGTCCTGTTCGGAAAGCCGACCGAGAGAATAAACCAGTATCGGCAGCTGGTAGATGAATACAAGAGGAGCATGATTGCAGAGATCGTGCATCGTGTGCAGCTACACAGGAAGGCACTGCAGGCTATCTCCGGCAAACTGGATGCCCTGAGTCCAGGAGCGATTCTCGAACGTGGTTACAGTATATGCATTAAAGATGAGAGAGTGGTGAGAAGCGTCCGCGATATATCAGCAGGTGACGAGTTAAGAATACTCTTCCAGGACGGTGAAGCGATATCAGAAGTAAAAGATAAGCGAGATATGCGGACTTCGCTTTAGCACACCGGAATATTATTTGATAATATTTTTATGGTGGCATCAGTAGTTCCGAAACCATGAAGTTCCGACAATTGCATTTGAGGCGAGTGGCAACTATGAATATTTTTACGATTTACTGGAAGGTCTGGGGCACAAAGTGATCCTGGCGCATCCGTTAAAGACGAAGATGATAGCGGAGGCGAAGATAAAGACGGATAAGATAGATGCAAAGACGCTGGCAGAGCTGCTGAGAGGTGGGTTTTTGCCTACTTCTTATGTCCCGCCGAAGGAGATAAGGGCGTTAAGGCATCTGGTAAGACATAGGATGGGTAAGCTCAGGGCTATAATAAAGACAC
>JAODGP010000071.1:0-2573 GCA_025464345.1 Methanosarcinales archaeon
CGCAGTTCCACCTCCTCCTTACGTTTCCTGTCCGCTTCACGGTACTTCTCCGCCTCCTTCACCATACGGTCTATCTCATCTCTCGTGAGTTTCGTCGAGGCAGTTATCCTTATCGAAGCCGCTTTGTTCGTGCCCAGGTCCTTCGCCGTAACGTTCAATATCCCATTCGCATCTATATCGAACGTAACCTCAATCTGAGGTATGCCACGTGGCGCTGGTGGGATACCACCCAGATGGAATCTCCCGAGCGATGTGTTATCAGCCGCCATCGGACGCTCTCCCTGCACGATATGTATCTCTACCGAGGTCTGATTGTCCTCCGCTGTTGTGAATATCTTCGATTTCCTCGTCGGGATCGTCGTGTTACGCTCTATTATCGGTGTGGCAACACCACCGAGTGTCTCAACACTGAGCGTGAGTGGTGTAACATCGAGCAGCACTATCTCATCCTTCAACTGACCCGCAATTATCCCTGCCTGTATCGCCGCACCGATTGCCACTGACTGCATCGGATCTACACCGCCTTCGCCCTTCTTGCCCAGCAACCGTTCAAAGTAGCCACGCACTATCGGTGACCTCGTGGGTCCACCGATGAAGAGTATCTTATCTATATCGTCCGGTGTGAGCCTGGCATCATCCAGTGCCTGCTTTATAGGCGCATCCACACGCTTCAATATCGGCTCTGCAAGTTCTTCCAGCTTCGCTCGCGTTAGTGTCGCTTCCAGATGCTTCGGCTCTCCTTCAGATACCGCAATGAACGGCAGATTTATCGTTGTGGAAACGGAAGAGGATAATTCTATCTTCGCCTTCTCCGCTTCGTCTTTTATACGTTGCATCGCCGTAGGATCGTTACGCAGGTCTATCCCTTCCTTAGACTTGAAATCCCCCACCAGCCAGTCTATTATCGCAGCGTCTATATCCGCACCACCGAGGTGCGTATCCCCTGATGTGGATAAAACCTCATATACTCCTTCCCCTATCTCCATAATAGTGACATCGAAGGTACCACCACCAAAATCGAGTACAGCGACCTTATATTCGCCCTCCTTGCCAAGCCCGTAAGCCATAGCAGCCGCTGTCGGCTCATTTATTATTCGCTTGACATCAAACCCTGCGATCTCACCGGCATCCTTCGTCGCCTGCCGCTGGTTATCATCGAAGTACGCGGGCACCGTGATCACTGCCGCATCCACCTCCTCGCCCAGATATGCCTCCGCATCTGTCTTTATCTTCTCCAGAATCATTGCGGAAACCTCCTGCGGCGTGAACTCCTTGTCTATCGTCTTCACATACACCTTCTCTGAAGTCCCCATCTTCCTCTTCACTTCCATTATCGTACCTTCCGGGTTGATTACTGCCTGACGTTTCGCTGCTACACCAACCAGCCGTTGTCCATCTTTGGTGAATGCCACCACGGACGGGAACATCTTGCCACCGTATGCACTGCCTTCTGCACTGGGTATTATCTTCGGCTCGCCACTCTCATCTATATACGCCGCTTCTGAGTTCGTAGTACCGAGGTCAATGCCTATTATCCTGCCCATTTTTTCCTACCTCTACCTATCTATTGAAACTTCTTAAGCTTGAAGATAACGCAACAGTACAGAAGAAATAAAAAGGGGAAAAAGAAGAGATTCGGTTTAGAATTCCTCTTCGCCCATACCGCCAGGACCGCCGCCAGCGCCACCACCGGGACCTGATGATGGCGGCTTCTCCCTGCTCGCCGCTATCACATCGTCTATCCGCAGAATCATCGTCGCAGCCTCGGTTGCCGAACTTATTGCCTGCGTCTTTATCCGCAAAGGCTCTACCACATTCGCATCCAGCATGTTCGCTGGCTCGCCCTTGTAAACGTCCAGACCATGGTACTTGTTACCCTGCTCGTGTGCGGAACGTAGACCGACGAGCGTATCAATGGGGTCCAGCCCGGCATTCTCCGCCAGTGCTCTCGGGATCACCTCCAGCGCATCTGCAAATGCCTGTATCGCCAGTTGCTCCCTGCCACCAACGGTCGCTGCATAATCACGCAATCTGAGTGCCAGTTCTACTTCTGTCGCACCACCTCCTGCTACATACTTGCCATCCTCAACCGCACATGCAACCACACGTGTCGCATCGGTCATACCACGCTCCAGCTCGTCCACAACGTGCTCCGTACCACCACGCAGCAGTATGGTCACTGCTTTCGGGTTCTTGCAGTTCTCAACGAAGATCATATTATCGCCGCCTATCTTACGCTCCTCAACCAGTCCCGCAGAACCCAGATCCTCAGGTTTTATCTCCTCCAGTGTGGTGAGTATCTTACCGCCAGTTGCACTTGCAAGCTTCTTCATGTCGCTCTCCTTCACTCGTCTGACCGCCAGTATGCCCTCCTTCGCAAGATAGTGCTGCGCCAGGTCGTCAATACCCTTCTGACAGAATAGTACATTCGCACCGCTCGCCTTTATCTTGTCCACCATCTCACGCAGCATCCGCTCCTCCTCGTCGAGGAACGCTTTCATCTGGTCCGGTGCGGTGATCTCTATCTTGGCATCCACCTCCGTCTTCTCTATCTCCAGTGCTGAGTTGATCAG
>JAODGP010000071.1:2893-12976 GCA_025464345.1 Methanosarcinales archaeon
CGTGGGATGCACTTCCTGCTCAAGCAGTTCCTCAGCCTTCTTCAGCAATTCACCGCCTATGACAACCGCACTGGTCGTGCCATCGCCAACCTCGTTATCCTGCGTCTTCGCTATCTCCACCATCATCTTCGCCGCTGGATGCTCTATGTCCATCTCCTTCAGTATGGTTGCGCCATCGTTCGTTATTACCACGTCACCCATGGAATCAACCAGCATCTTGTCCATACCCTTGGGTCCGAGCGTGGACTTCACCGCACTGGCGATCGTCTTCGCGGCGAGTATGTTCCTGCTCTGTGCGTCTTTCCCCCTCGTTCGCTCACTGCCTTCCTTCAATATCAATATCGGTGTTCCACCCAATTGCGCCATCTTCTCTCACACCTCCATTTTTCTTATGTTTGCAGTTCTATATAAAGTTTGATATTCTAAACTATATAAAACTGAAACATCAACCCACAAATAAACCGCCCTGGTAGCATAGTGGTAATGCGCCACCTTGGTAAGGTGGAGACCGCGGGTTCGAGCCCCGCCCAGGGCTGTATTGTTCAATGGCAATAAGAAGGGTTATCACCATCGGTGGTTCTGATAGCAGTGGTGGCGCAGGCATACAGGCGGATATAAAGACCTTCTCCGCTCTCGGCGTATATGCAACCTCGGTCGTCACCGCTGTTACCGCTCAGAATTCACGTGGCGTACAGGCTAAGCTGGATATACCCGTTGAGCTCCTGAACTCGCAGCTCAGAGCGGTCATAGACGATATCGGCGTGGATTATGCGAAGACCGGGATGTTACCCTCTTCTGATACCGTGGAAACGGTAGCGGCAGCGCTTAAAGAATATAAAGTGCCCTTCGTGCTCGATCCTGTGTTGAGGGCTGGTTCAGGCTCCGCTCTCATGGAGCCACGGGCGATAGATACGCTCGTGCAGCATCTCATACCACTGTGCAGGGTCGTAACACCAAATCTACCTGAGGCTGCTGCCATATCGGGCATGGCGATAAGGACCGAATCTGACATGAGAGATGCGGCAATTGCCATACACAGGCTGGGCGCACCTGCAGTCATAATAAAAGGCGGGCATCTCGAACGTGGAACCGCAGCAGGTAAAGCGGTAGACCTGATATACGACGGTAGATTCCATGAACTGGAGCTGGGGTATATTGTGCATGAAGGCATACTGCACGGCGGTGGCTGTTCCTTCTCCGCTGCTCTTACTGCTGAACTGGCGAAAGGGCACGATTTATACCACGCAGCTGTGAGTGCCAAGGAGTTCGTTCATCATGCCATAGCCCACAGCGATGCCATCGCAGGATTCCGTGTGGTGAATCCCGTACACAGGCTACGGATGGATGCGGACAGGTATCGTGTGCTGAACAATGTAAAGCATGCGGTAAAGCAATTGAAGGAGATGAAAAACTTCAGGGAGCTCATACCCGAGGTGGGAACCAATATAGGTATGGCAATAGAGGGTGCATCGGACAGATATGACGTAGCAGCGGTGGATGGCAGGATACACATCACGCAGGAAGGCATACATGCCGGCTGCGTCGAGTTCGGCGCGAGCAGTCACGTGGCTCGTATGATACTGACGATGATGCAGTACGAGCCCGCAAGGAGGAGTGCCATCAATATTAAGTATACACCTGAGCTGGTTTACGCATGTGAAGATGCGGGACTGGTGGTCTCCCATTTCGAGCGTGATAAAGAACCACCGGGTATGGAGACCATGGTCTGGGGCATAAGAGAAGCTATAAAATCGGCGAGCAAACTGCCTGATGTCATATTCGACTGCGGTGCACATGGCAAGGAGGCGATGATAAGGGTCTATGGCAACACTGCGACGGATGTGGTGAAGAAATTGAGGAGGGTTCTGAATTGAACGAGATAGAGATAAGATTCACGAAGATGCACGGCTGTGGTAATGACTTCATAGTGATAGACGAGCATGAAGGCGAGGTGATTCCCGAGTCCCGCAAGGGTGAACTCAGCAGGGTATTATGCCGGAGGAGGCTGGGTATAGGTGCAGATGGCGTCATATTCGTATGTATGCCATACGATAGCGTGCACGATGCACGGATGCGGATATTCAATGCCGATGGGACAGAAGCGGAGATGAGCGGTAATGGTATGCGATGCTTCGCAAAATATGTGTATGAACGTGGTCTGGTTCATACCCGAAGGATGAGGATAGAGACGCCTGGTGGCACGATAATCCCGGAGGTGGAGTGCATAGATGGTAAAGTCGGCACGATACGGGTATTCATGGGCAAGCCACGGCTTGAACGGCTGAGTACTCCACTATACGTGAATGATGAGATAGGCGAGCTGAACCTGACGGTGGTAAACCTCGGCAATCCCCATGCGGTCATCGTAGTCCGCTCTTTTGAGACGTTCGACCTCGCTCTCGCCGGCAGGAGCATAGAATCGCACCCGGTGTTCCCGAATCGCACGAACGTGGATTTCGTATTGAACCATGGAGGTAATGAGATAAGTGTGCGGACGTATGAACGGGGTGTTGGAGAGACGCTATCATGTGGCACGGGCTCCACCGCTTCTGTGCTCGCATTGAACGAGCTGGGACTCATCAATGCTGATGCTCCGGTGACCGTGCACACCATGGGTGGCGACCTGCGTGTGGAGCTGAAGGATGGGGGTGCATATCTCACGGGACCTGCGGAAGAGGTATTTGAGGGCGTGATCGTGCTGAGATGAGGCTGATAACAGGGATAACGGGTGCGAGTGGCGTGGTATATGCGAAGCGGCTGCTTGAAGTGCTGCATCATGCAACAGATGTGGAGGTTGACCTCATCATCACTCCCTGTGGTCGCTACATAATAGAACATGAACTGGGCATATCGAGCAGGGAAGTGGAGGTGCTCGCAACACGTGTGTGGGATATCGCGGACATGGCTGCCGATATCGCAAGTGGCTCACAATTGTGCGACGGGATGGTGATAGTCCCGTGCACGATGAACACGCTGGCAAAGCTCGCTCACGGTATCGCAGACAATCTGCTACTGCGTGCTTCTGATGTGATACTGAAGAATGACAAGAAGCTGGTCGTAGTGCCCCGTGAATCTCCACTGAACGAGACGCACCTTGAGAATTTACTCAAATTGAGACAGAGAGGCGTGACGATATTGCCTCCTGCACCTGCATTTTATCATCATCCGAAGACGATAGCTGAGCTGGTGGATTTCGTCGTGGCGCTCATACTCGACCAGTTCAATCTGCCACACACTCTCGTGCCGAGATGGAGGAAGCCCGAATGATGACGAGCATACCAAGGGTGCTGATAGCAGGCGACCGTAGCTCGGCAGGAAAGACAACCATCTGCATCGGGCTACTGAGCATCCTGCGTGAACTCGGCTACACAGTCCAGGCTTTCAAAGTCGGGCTTGATTACATAGACCCCGGATTCCATACCCTCGTCTCCGGCAGGGCTTCGAGGAATCTGGACGGCTTTATCATGCCGCCGGAGGTGGTGAAGGAGACATTCGGTAGAGCGTGTGAAGGTGCGGATATGGTGATTATAGAGGGAGTGCGAGGGCTCTATGAGGGCTTGAATTATAATAGTGATGTTGGCAGCACAGCGCAGATAGCGAAGATACTCCACTGCCCCACGGTGCTCGTCGTGGATGCGAGTAGCATAACGAGGAGTGTTGCCGCACTGGTCAATGGCTACCGGAGTTTCGACCCCGGAGTGAGGATATCCGCAGTTATACTGAATAATCTCGGCAGCACACGCCATGGTGAAAAGGCAGAACGAGCGGTTCGTGAATACTGCGGGGTTGATGTGATAGGGAAGATACCGAGGAGTAGCGACCTGGCGATTTCCATGCGCCACCTCGGACTGGTCACCGCTATGGAATGCAGAACTCGCTGGGGCGAATTCAAGCACGTGCTTGAGCGGATACAGCATACGGTGGAGGAGAACATGGACATATCCGCACTGGTGGAGATAGCGAATACCGCAGATGCACTGGAACTGCCCGAACCGCGGGTCTTCCAGCGGCGCTGTGCGAGACGTGTGAGGATAGGTATCGCACTCGATGAGGCTTTCAACTTCTATTACCCGGACAATCTCGACTTGCTCATGCAGGAAGGTGCTGAACTGGTATATTTCAGTCCGATACACGATGAACGGCTGCCAGAAGGGCTTGATGCATTGTATATCGGTGGTGGATTCCCTGAGATATACGCTGCTGAGCTCTCATCAAATACCGCTATGCTGCATGATATACAGGCTTTTCACGATGCCCATGGCGTTATGTATGCGGAATGTGGCGGTTTGATGTATCTCATGGGCGAGCTTGAGTATAACCGTGAGAGTTTCGGTATGTGTGGCTTGATAGATGGCAGAGTGAGGTTCAGGGAGCGGCGACTGGTGAATTACGTGGAAGCCGAATTCACACGGGATTGCATACTCGGCAGACGTGGCAATCGGTTCAGAGGGCATGAGTTCCACAGGTCGGAGATAGAGCTACGAAATAATAAAATACGGTTCGCATACCGGATGTTAAGGGGCGAGGGCATCTACGATGGACGAGATGGCATAATCACAGATAATCCCAACTGCCTGGCTTCTTACTCTCATATACACGGCGCATCCTACACGGATTTCGCACGGAACCTGGTTGATAGTGCGAGTAAGAGCAGGAATGGGGTCGGTGCGATTTGAACGCACGACCGGCGAGTCTGGAGCCCGCTGCCCTACCGGACTAGGCCACGACCCCTTTATATTTTATATCTCGCAGTATAATAAAAATGTTAAGGAATGGCTTCATAGGATAGTGATTATAGGGAATGGGCAACGGCAAAGATGAGTACATAGCAGGATTGAAGAAGACGGTGGTCCCGCTACTCTTCGGTGTTCTCGCAGGTGTTATATGCTTCTCATTATACACGTCTCAGCCGCTCATGGTCATCAATGACGGCTCTGCCGCGGCATATCTGAACGAAGGGGTTATTCCTGCCAATCTATCTGCCATGTTAGAGGCTAAGGGCATCACTCTCGATAATGCCACCGTTACGACGGTGGAAAGGCACAAATGGATTATAAATAATGAATATGTGATAAGATGCGATTCAATGGGGCTGGGAGTATACCGTAGCCTGGTATCTGAAGACTGGTTGCTCATCGCTTTGCTTTTAATAATCATACAGAAATTCGTGTATCCTGTCATGCATATACGAATAGAGAGAACAATAGACTGGGTAACGGTAGCGTTTATAACAGCATTCTTCTGGTTCATCTCTTTTACGCTCTTACTCGCTGTTATGTTCTGATAAATGCTGGATGAGCATGGAAGAGCCGTTCTCATTGCTTGATGAGCGAATTCAGGCGTTGGTAGGGAGGACATTTTCACAGCCTACCGAGCCGCAGAAGCTGGCTATACCCCCTGTACTGGCAGGAAGAGACGTTTTGGTCATTGCACCTACGGGCTCTGGTAAGACCGAATCGGCGATTCTCCCGGTATTCCACAATATATTGCGGCATGGGAGCGTAGAAGGTTTTTTTGCACTCTATATAACACCGCTTCGCGCTTTGAACCGGGATATGTTATCGCGGTTAGAACGCTGGGGCGATGCACTTGGTATAAGCATCGAGGTAAGACATGGAGACACGGGCAGCTATGCACGCCGAAAGCAGGCTATCAAGCCGCCTGATATACTGATTACCACTCCTGAGACACTGCAGGCGATGCTGCCCGGGCGCAGGCTGAGAGAGAATTTGAAATCCGTAAGGCACGTGATAATAGATGAGGTACACGAACTGGTGAATACAAAACGAGGTGCGCAGCTCGCCATCGCACTGGCTCGTTTAGCTGCACTAACCGGCGATTTCCAGCGTGTATGCCTCTCTGCAACGGCAGGTAACCCGGAAGAAGTGGCGAGATACTTCGCAGCAGATGGTGATGTGGATATAGTGAATATCGGAGCATGTAAGGATATAGAGGTCGAGATTTTATGCCCCGGAACGGATCTGAGCTCACAGACGAGAGCGATAGTGGATGCAGTTAAGCATGCAAAATCGAGTCTGATATTCGTGAATACGAGGAGTGCGGCTGAGATGCTCGCTTCTGCCATTAACAGGTTCGAGCCGGGGCTGGTGGGTGTACATCACGGCTCGCTATCGAAAGAGATGCGACTGGAAGCTGAGGATAGACTCAAGCGAGGGGATATAAAAGGACTCATATGCACCAGTTCTATGGAACTGGGCATTGATATCGGTTCCGTGGATATGGTGATACAGTATGCGTCGCCACGTGAAGTAACGAGACTGGTACAGAGAGTGGGCAGGGCATCACATACATCTCATGCGACATCCCATGGCAAGATCATCGCACTCAATCCAGATGATATTGCCGAGTCGGTAGTGATAGTGCGAAAGGCGAAGAGGGGCGATATAGAGCCCTTAAAGCTCAAGATCGGGTCGCTGGATGTCATGGCGCATCAGATATGCGGTATCCTGCTGGATGCCGCTCCTCTATCTGTACCTGTCACCGAAGTGCATTCCATTATTCGGCGCGCATATCCGTACAGGAATATCACACTGGAAGTGGTGAAGCGTGTGATAGTGCAACTGGAGTCTGAGGGTCTGCTGAAATTGGATGGCGATCGCGTGCGAATGCTCAGGAGCACGAGAGAATATTACTACGAGAATCTATCAATGATACCCGATGAGAAGAGATACGAAGTGGTAGACATTGTGAGTGGTAAACAGATCTGCATGCTGGATGAGCGGTTTGTGCAGAGCACAGGTACTGGTGCATTGTTCGTTGCGAAGGGAGAGACATGGCGGATAGTGGATGTAGAAGATGCACGGGTGAAGGTGGTACCGGGAGTGAAGACCGATGCGGAGATACCGAGCTGGGAAGGCGAGGAGATCCCGGTTCCGTTTGTTATTGCGCAGGCGGTTGGCGCGTTAAGGGCTGATATAGCTTCTTCAAAGCCGAGATCCAGATGTATGAATTCGCTCGTGGAACTGATAGATAAGCATATAGCGGAGGGGCATGCGTTGCCAACGGCGAATGAGCTGGTTGTTGAGTTTGATGGCAAAGAAGTGGTGATAAATGCCTGTTTCGGGCATCTCGTGAATGAGACCCTGGGCAGAGTATTAACCGCGCTGCTCGGCGCTCGAATCGGTACAGATATCGCCATGGAGATAGACCCTTATCGGATAAGGCTGAAATCGGGTGTGAAAGTGGCTAAAGAAACGATGGAGCGGACGATAGAATCGCTGGCTGCAGAATTTGTGCGCCCAGTACTGGAACGGACATTGAAGAACTCGATACTGTTCAAATGGGAGCTGCTGAATGTGGCGAAGCGATTTGGCGCACTGCGTAAGAACCATGATAAAATCTCACTGGACAAGCTGGTGAAGATATTCGCAGGTACGCCAATCTACGACGAGGCGATGAGGGAAGTATTCGCGGCGAGACTGGATGTTGAACGTACGGAAGAGCTTGTCCGTAAGCTCAAATCAGGCGATTTGAGTGTTCATTTCGCCGTAGCGCCGACACCTGTTGGTGCAGTCGGCTACACGAGCTGGCGGGATGTGCTGGTGCCAGAGCACGGAGAAGGGATGATCATAGATGCGTTGAAAGCGAGGCTGATGAACGATCGTGTGATCTTATTCTGCCTGAACTGCAAGAACTGGGAATCGGTCAGACGAGTGGGGACGATCGTGACGCTCGGCAGCGAATCGCTTGTCTGTCCGGTCTGTCATTCGCGATTGATTGCGGCATTGAAGCCATGGGAGAAGGAAGAGCTCAAACTGGCGAAGCAGGCATCTGCGGAAGTGAAGCGAGTGAAACGTGTTTACAGGAATGCGAATCTGGTGCTTTCTTATGGTGTTCCCGCGGTAATAGCGCTTGCAGCACGTGGTATAGGACCGGAAACGGCGGCTAAAATATTGAGAAAAGCAGGATCAGGATATGAAAACGTGTTATACCGGTATATACTGGATGCTGAGCGGTCATATGCGAGCACAAAGCGGTTCTGGGATTAGTTTGGGCAATGGCATGGGGATAGAAATCCGTAAACTTTATATACTACATAATCTTTATACTAAATAAAATATGAAGCACATGAGCAAGAATAAAAATAACTCCAAGTTGCTCGGTATTGTGTTACACAGTTACAATAGGAAACTGATTGTACGGTGTAATAGCTTGAAGAACGTTGAAAAAATGCTCAATTCGATCGTTATGAATGAGCGCGGGAAGAAGATAGGCAGGATATATGATGTCTTTGGTCCCGTGAACCGACCATACGTGGTGGTAAATATTCTTGCAGGCGTGGCGGGAAGGCATGCTAAAAAAGTTTTCGTGGCTACCTGAATGAGAGGGGAGGGGATGGAAGGATGGGTGATAAAGGAAACAAAACGCCTGATAGGGAACATTTGCAGAGGTTGAGTGAATTACACCGCAGGAGGCGACTGAGATCTTCGGCGGGCAGGCAGCGGATGGTGGCGCAGACGGAGATAGAGCGGCTGGCTTCTTCACTCGCAATACCAGAAGAGGTGCGGGAAGATAGTATCAAAATCTATCAGGATGCATGGGAGAAGGATCTGATTCACGGGCGTTCAATTGAGAAGATACTTGCTGCATCCATGTATATAGCCTGTCGTAAGCATAATATACCGCGTACACTCGATGAGATAGAAGAAGCAACGAGGGTGGGCAGGAAGGATATAATAAAGACATGCAAGTTACTGGCGAACCGATTGGGCATGAAACTCGCACCGGCATCGCCACTGGCGTATGTGGGCAGGTTCTGTGCGAAGCTGAATCTGAAGAAGCATGTGGAGGAACGCGCACGTGAGATAGTAAAAGAGGCGCTGGAACGCGATATAACAAGTGGACGGGGTCCAACGGGTATCGCAGCATCAGCTATTTATATAGCTGCAATACTATGTGGCGAGCGAAAGACGCAGAGAGACGTTGCAGAAGCCACAGGTGTGACCGAAGTAACGCTACGAGCACGTTACAAAGAGATAGCCAGGAAACTGGGCATAAAAATAGATTAGTACCAATATTTCGCGGCTATCTTGCACTTATAAGGGATAAATTTTCAATAAGGGTGAACAGAGCTAAGAAGTGCTATGAAGAATTATTCTTTCCTCGCTCTGGGTTACATCACTTTCGATCTACGAGGTAAGAAAAAACTGCTTGGCGGTTCTTCCGCATATGCGGGCATATTGGTGCGCAATTTAGGGTTCGATTCGGCGATAGTCACGAGTGTGGGTGAGGATTTTGATTTTGGTGCCGCCCCTCTAAATGGCATCCGGGTTGCGTATCAGGTAGAAGGAAGGACGACCACATTCATTGACAGGCGATACATACTCACTCTCGCGGGTAGAATAAAGGAAGAGACGATACCGGAGGAGTGGTGCGATGCGGACATCGTCTTTGTATGCCCGGTCTTTGATGAGATAGATGAGCGTATAATCGAGAAGTTTGAGTGTTCTATGCTCGGCGTGGCGCCACAGGGCTGGATGAGGACGGCAACCAATAATGGACGAATAGAGAGGAAGAGGTGGGATAAAGCGGATGAGGTGCTACCAGCTGTGGATTTTGCGATAATAAGCGAGGAGGATGCATTTGAGGATGACGTTCATCGCTATATAGAGCTATCCAATATCTTTGTGGTGACAAGGGGCAGGAGTGGCGCTGATTTGTATATCGAGGGTGAGCATCAAGGGCATATACCCGCTTTTGAACGACCGGAGGTGGATGCGACCGGTGCAGGCGATGTCTTCGGTGCCGCATTCCTGCTGAGATATTTTGAGACCGGCGATGCAATTGAAGCTGCGATATTCGCTTCATGTTCTGCATCGTTCGTGGTCGAGGCGGAGGGAGTGAATGGCGTCCCGCACAGGGACGAGATAATAAGACGATTGCGAAGTTTCCCTATCTAAATCAGTATGAATAGCGTGGAGAACAGAATTGCGACCATATTCATGGCTTTGATGAGCGGATTGATTGCGGGTCCGGCGGTATCCTTGAAGGGGTCGCCCACGGTATCGCCCACGACTGACGCTTTGTACGCATCACTGACTTTCACACTCAATCTGCCTCCCT
>JAODGP010000072.1 GCA_025464345.1 Methanosarcinales archaeon
GGGTAATGCCGTGGTGCAGGCTTGCACTGCCGGGATAGAGAAGAGGGCGATCACGGTCGAGGAGATCCTGGAGGAGGAGAACCGGATAAGGGAGAAGCCAATAAAGCGCTCAACGGTTACGAGGGCGCTAAATGCAATGGGAGTCCACGTTTCCGAACTCCACGCCGCAAAGCCAGTGAGTACTGAAGCAGCGGAGGCGGTAGGTGAAGTCCCATACTGGATACTGAAATACCGCGATCAGATAGAGAAGGGCGAGATCACGGTCGAGGAGATCCTCGAGAGAGAAAGCCAGGCACGTGAGGAGCCCATAAAACTTTCTACTCTCGCCAGAGCATTGAATAGCATGGCACCGTCAGAAAAAGCAGGCGCTGTCGGGATACAGGGCGAGCTGGCAGCAAGCATTGAGATGATTGCAGAGTCAACAAGAAGGCGGTTCGACACGATCAAGGAGGACTGGGAGAAGGATCTGGGACGAAAGCTGAACAATGATTATTTCATGAATATACTGCTTGCACTGGCAAAACTGCTTGGACATGGTAAGACTCTCACGGTTAGCCATTAATAATGAAGATACTGGTAGCAGAGTACGCGGTGGGTTCTCGCGACACAGGTAGAAGTGCCCTGCTGCGGGAAGGGAAGGCGATGTTGACGACATTGAAGCGGAGTTTCGAGCGCTGTGGTAATGAGGTCATCTTCCCGGTCGGTGAGAGTGATTTTGAAGCCGCTGTTGATAGGTTATCGAAGGATAGTGATGCGGGGCTTGTTATTGCACCTGACGATCTGCTTTTACCACTCACAGAACTTATCGAATCGAATACAATAAATCTCGGCTGCCCCTCTGAATGCGTGCGGATCTGTGCTGACAAGTTAATAACCACGGAGATACTGGACCGTGCGGGCATTCCTGTACCCAGGATACTATCTGATGCGTGTGGCGAGTATGTGCTCAAGCCGAGGTATGGATGTGCCGCGGAGGGCGTGTTCATAAGGAATGATGCGGCAGAGCCGCCGGGTGAGGGGTTCATCCTTACCGAATATATAAAAGGCGAGAGCTTGAGCAGCAGTGTGATCGTCGGGTCTTCTGGTATATTACCGTTAACCGTGAATAAGCAGTTCATACGGATGGATAATACCGGTAAACTCTATTATACCGGTGGGTGTGTGCCCCGTTATGTAGATTCGGTGACCAGGCGTAAGATACTGGACATGAGCAAACAGGTTGTGACAGCGCTGGGCTGCTGCACGGGCTACATGGGGATCGATTTCGTATGCCGTGAAGGAGACGGTACACCCTATGTGGTGGATGTGAATCCAAGACCGACAACATCCATCATAGGTATCGCACGCGTGTTAAACTATGAGCTTGGTGATTTGATAAAGAGGGCGAGATTTGGGTCATTGCCCGGTGAGAATGATATAAAGGTGGAAGGGTGTTTCATTTTTAACTTATAGGCTTTAACGATAAAATATTGATAATATGAGGAAAATAATGGGTATAGCGGGAGATACTCTGGACTTCATACTGGAAATATGCAGGTCTTATCATCCACAGGAGTTCATTGGTATGCTATCCGCGGAAGGAGATGTCATAACAGATGTCTTTATACTTCCCGGTATGCGCTCCTCTGATAGAAGTGCAATCATACGTCTGGATATGATGCCTCTGGGCGTCCACTATGTCGGTTCGGTTCACAGCCATCCCCATCCGGGAGCAGCAAAGCCATCCGCTCAGGATTTATTCGTATTTGGCAGGACGGGAAATTACCATATCATCACCTATTACCCTTATGAACGGGATTGCTGGCGATGCTACAACTCGAAGGGTGAGGAGGTAGAACTGCATATAGTGGGAGATGAGCGATAGATGGTACGTGTTTTAGCAACCGGTACGTTTGATATACTGCATCCGGGTCACCTGTTTTATCTTGAGGCGGCGAAGAAGCTGGGCGATGAGCTCTACGTGATCGTAGGCAGGGATACAAATGTGCGCAGACATAAGAGAGTGCCGGTGATACCGGAGGAACAGCGACTGAAGATGGTCTCTGCTTTACGCGTCGTAGATAAAGCGATGCTGGGTAGCGAACGTGATATGTATGAACCTTTATATAGTATTAAACCTGATATAATAGCACTGGGATATGATCAGGCTTTCGATGAAGCTACACTGGAAGCTGAACTCAGGAAGCGGGGCTTTAAAGCTCGCGTGGTCCGCATAAGAGAGTATAATACAGGCGCGCTGTGCAAAGTTGAGGGTATAATAAAGCGTATACTGGAACTGATGGAGGATAAAAATGGAAGAAGAGAAAGAGCTGACCCGAATAGGAGTCTCTCTCCCCTCAAATCTGCTGAATAAGTTTGATAGCATAATAAGGGGGCGGGGATACTCATCCAGGTCGGAAGGAATAAGGGACGCAATCCGTGCGTATATCATAGAGTACGAGTGGATGGAGCGAGAATCCGGTGAGGAGATAGGCACCATAACGTATCTCTATGATCACAGCCAGAGGGGTCTGGGTGATCAGCTGACGGAAGTGCAGCACCAGTATCTGAACATGATAAAGACATCAACGCATATACATCTCGATGAGGAGAACTGTTTTGAAGTGATAGTGATGAAGGGCGATGCGAAGCAGATAAAGGAGCTTGCGGGTAGAATAATGAGCTTGAAAGGCGTGAAACACGTGAAATTGACGACAACACATGGAGGAATATGAAGTTATGGAACTGGAGGATATGATAAAGCGAGGGACGACCACTGTTGGGCTGATCTGTAATGGTGGCGTGGTACTGGCGAGCGAGAAGCGAGCGACCATGGGATCCTTCATCGCGTCCAGGGCGGCGAAGAAGATATATCAGGTGGATGACAGGATAGGTGTGACCACTGCGGGTGTGGTGGGGGATGCGCAGGCTCTTATCCGGGTATTATCGGTCGAAGCGAGGTTGTACAGGATAAGGCGGCAGGAGCCGATGACGGTGAGAGCGATGACGACGTTGTTATCGAACATACTGAGTGGACAGCGGATATATCCATACATTGTACAGTTGCTCGTGGGTGGTATAGATCGAAAAGGAGCGCATATATATTCTATTGACCCGTTCGGAGGTAACACAGCGGAGCGTGATATAGCCGCTACCGGCTCCGGTTCGCCGATCGCGTATGGTGTACTTGAAGACCGGTATTCAAGGGATCTGACCATTGATGACGGCATAGCACTGGCGATACAGGCGTTACACTCGGCGATGAAGAGAGACAGTGCATCAGGCGAAGAGATCGAGGTGGTAGCGATAACGAAGGATAAATATACGGAAGTGAGTGAGAATAAGGTAAAGAGCATAAGAAGTTCCTTTAACTGATTCTCTCTCCTTCAGGTTTTTTTGTATCTGGTGGGTAGAAGCGGGTAGATGTCAGCAGAAGAGAAACTCAATGAGTTAAAGCAACGCATAGGCGAGTTGTTACCCGAAGATGTGCGTATAAGTGGAGTGGATTTCGAGGGTCCCGAGCTCGTGCTTTATACAGAGGACACGCAGAGGTTCGTGGATGATGCTGCACTGGTGAGGACACTGGCGAAGGAATTGAAGAAACGGATATCGGTGAGACCGAGCAGCAACATCCTCATGGAGCCCGATAATGCGACGAAGGTGATCCATGAGATAATACCTGAGGAGGGCGGGATAAAAGATATCTACTTTGATATGGACAAAGCGGAAGTGATAATAGAAGCAGAGAAGCCGGGGCTCGTGATAGGTACGCATGGTGCGACGTTGAGAGACGTGGCGAAGATGATCGGATGGCGTCCGAGTGTGATAAGAGCGCCGCCGATAGAATCCACGATAATAAAGAGCATACGTCGCTATCTGCGCGAGGAGGGCGAGTTCAGGCGGGACTTCCTGAAGAAGGTCGGCAGGCAGATATACAGGGATAAGCTTATAGGAGATGACTGGGTGCGAGTGACCGCATTGGGCGGCTGCAGAGAAGTGGGCAGGAACGCATTCATGCTCTCCACGCCCGAGACGAGGATTCTGATCGATTGTGGTGTGAGCGTTGGCTCAGAGTGCATGCCGTATCTGTATGTACCGGAAGTCTCACCGATAAGCAACCTGGATGCGATAGTGATAACACATGCGCATCTTGATCATTCCGGTCTTGTGCCACTTCTGTTCCTCTACGGCTATGATGGACCGATATA
>JAODGP010000073.1:0-16066 GCA_025464345.1 Methanosarcinales archaeon
GATAAAGTCAATACAAATGATACCGATTTCAAAACCATTATTTGGTGAGGAGGAGATAAATGCGGTAAAAGAGGTCTTAACATCGGGATTTATCGTGCAGGGGGAGAAAGTAGAAGAATTCGAGAAAGAATTCTCTGAATACATCAATGTCAACCATGGAATAGCCGTTGCCAATGGTACAATATCTTTGGATATTGCACTCAAATCATTGGGCATAAAACAGGGAGATGAGGTTATTGTTCCTTCTTTTACGTTCATATCCACTGCAAATGCGGTTCTGTTCCAGGGCGCTAAACCTGTGTTCGCTGATGTGGATGAGAGAACGTTCAATATCAAGCCAGGAGATGTCGTAGAGAAGATAACAGATAAAACAAAAGCGATTATAGGCGTACATCTATTTGGTCATCCGTTTGACGTGCAGGAAATGAGAGAAATCTGTGACGACCATAAGGTACATTTAATTGAAGATTGTGCTCAAGCGCACGGTGCCGAATATGAAGGCAAGAAAGTGGGAGGGTTTGGATTGGTCGGCTGTTTCTCATTCTATGCAACAAAAAACATGACTACCGGAGAAGGAGGGATGATAACGACCGACAGCAATGGAATAGCAGAAACATGCAGATTGCTCAGAAATCATGGAGAAAATCAGAAATACCGTCATACGGTATTGGGCTACAATTACCGGATGACCGATATACAGGCTGCAATTGGCATTGCACAGCTAAAGAAACTGGATGAATTTAACGAAAAGAGAATAAACAATGCAGAATATCTTGATAAACACATAAAAATATCAGGACTTAAAACCCCGTACAAGAAAAACGGGGTTAAACATGTCTATCATCAGTATGCAGTTACGATAGAAGATGGTTTCCCCATGTCGCGGGATGAGCTCATGAAATATCTAAGCGATAGGGGGATTGGATGCGCAGTTCATTATCCACTGCCAGTTCATAAACAACCATTGTATCAACAATTGGGCTATACAGACGAGGAGAGCCCTGTTGCCACGGCGCTGTCCAGGAAGATTCTGAGTTTACCTGTTCATCCCGCGTTGACAAAAGATGATTTAATGTATATTGCTGAGACAATAAATAATATAAAATCATAGAAAGATGGGATAGAAAGGAAAGAATAAAAAATATAACTGCATATTTATACTGAAGAACGGTTCTTGCATGCGCTAAACAACCTGAGAACAGAGGAGAAGGATCAAATGGCATTCTTTAGGCATCCCACAGCGGTTGTGGAAAGTGATGATATAGGAGAAGGGACAAAAATATGGCACTTTGCTCATATCAGAGAGGATGCGAAGATAGGAAGAGATTGTACAATCGGGAAAAGTGTTTATATTGACACAGGAGTGGAGATAGGGAACAGGGTGAAGATCCAGAATTTTGTCTCTGTTTATAAGGGGTTGAAAATAGAAGATGATGTTTTAATTGGTCCTTCTGTAACATTTACGAACGATTTGTATCCCAGAGCGTTTAGCTGGGGCGAGGATAAGATAACGCCAACCGTGGTCAAAAAGGGCGCGAGCATCGGCGCTAACTCAACTATTGTCTGCGGTGTTGTGATTGGGGAGTATGCAATGATCGGTGCTGGTTCGGTGGTAACGAAGGATGTTACACCTTTTGGTCTGGTGTATGGCAATCCAGCGGAACTGAGAGGCTTTGTATGCTATTGCGGCAGGAAATTGAGTAAAATTATTAGAGAAGATGATGAGAAAGTAGTTTATAAATGCGAATGCGGAAAGGAGGTGGAAACCGCAAGATCAAAACCCGGTTCCCCTGAACATGTTTAGCTTATCGTCAAATTTTGCACGAATAGTCTGGAGGCAAAAAGGAGAATACCGTGAGAATATGCTATTGACCCTGCAAGCCCTGTATATGTAATCAGGTGGTTATAATGAAGATAGCAGTAATTGGACTGGGCAAAGCGGGCTTGCCGCTTGCTGGTATCATAGCTGATAATGGTTTTGAGGTTATTGGCGTGGATATAGATGGAAGAAGATGCGAAGCTATTAACAATGGTAAAAATCCAGTTCCTGAGGAGATGGGTCTGGACGAGCTGATCAAAATGCACGGCGGTAAGGGTTTAATTGCAACTGCTAATTATGAGGATGCGAATGATTGCGGCATGTTCATCATAATCGTGCCGCTATTCACAGATGAGAATAATAATCCTGATTTCTGTATCCTGGAGAGCGCGTTCAGGAATGTTGGTAAGATTCTGAGGCGGGGCGGTCTTGTGGTCCTGGAGACGACAGTGCCTCCGATGACCACCGAGAAACTTGCGAGAGTGTGGCTGGAAGAAGAGAGCGGCTTATCACAGGAGCAGGGAGAATTCTATCTGGCATACTCGCCCGAAAGAATAATGACCGGGTATAGCATTTCAAGGCTGAGAGAGTTTCCGAAGGTTATTGGGGGTGTAGACGAAGAAAGTGGTAAAAGGGCGTTTGAAATTTACAGGAAATTCATTCCTGATCTACATCTGGTCTCCTCTGCAAGGGTTGCAGAATTTATAAAGCTGATGGAGGGCTGCTATAGAGATGTAAACATAGCTTTAGCAAACGAATTATTCAAAATTGCCAGTGAACTGGGAATTGACTTCTACGAGGCACGGGAGTATGCGAACCACGAGTACTGCCACATACATTTGCCATCTACGGGTGTGGGCGGGCATTGTATTCCGGTGTATCCGTGGTTCTTGATAAAGGAGATGGAGAAGCGGGAGAGATTCAGTTATGCGAGATTATTGAGGACTTCAAGGGAAGTGAACGATGAGATGATAAACTATTGGGCTGAGAAGATTGTTCTGGAATGCATGAGACTGAATAAGCCGTTAAACGAAGTTAAAATCTGTGTGAAGGGGATAACATTCAGGGAAGGGGTGAAGGAGCTGTATCACAGCCGTAATTTAGCTCTGGCGAATTTGCTCTCGGAAAAGGGGTTAAATGTATTCGTTTATGACGAGCTGTATTCAAAGGAAGAGGTAGAAGAAATGGGGTTGCGGCATTTAGAGCCGGAAAAGGCGGATCTGGTATTCGATTGCTCTGAGTTGCGGGTTGCAACATAGGATCGCACGACCTCCTTACTCCACTCTTTATCCATCGTCATTTTTTCCGGGAAATATCAGCATGTGGTAACGCACCTGTTCGCCTGGCATCACAGAGCCGGGTTATATCTCCTCCTCCTTAATAAACCCCGCCCTCTTTAGCCATAGAATCGCACGGAAGAATGCATCCGCCCTCTTACCCCCGGTGATAAAATCGTATAACTCCTTCAATTGCGAGACAGGAATGGAATCCAGAATCCGAATCGCTCGCTCGATCGCTTCAATGCCCGGTTCACCCGATTCCTCCCAGTAACCTTCCACCCAGAACAGCCCGATACGCCGGAATAGAAAATCACCAAGCTCTTCCTCTGATAATTCACGTACCGCATCCGTCATCTCCCTCGCCAGATTCCTGTACGCTCTTGGCTCCCATCTGACAAGCTTCGCTCTCTTCGGTAAAGGACTGTGATCCTCACCGAGTAAGAGGAGTATGTTCCCCCGTCCCCTATCCGCAAGCTCATCCAGTTGCTTGCTGATCTCCTCATCCCTCAGCTCTATCTCCTCCATCTGTAATTCCATCGCTTCCCGATACTTCCTGCACGCTTCTTCATACTTCCTCTCGAAGAACAGGTCTGCTTTGCATCGCAGAGCCGCACAGTGCCTCTCGTAGATCTCAACGGCTAACTGAGGAATCTTCTCCAGGAAGACTTCCTTATTCGTATTATAAATGAATTCCTCCAGGGTCGTCCATGAGAGTATCGGTCTTAAAAAATCCTGGGGATGGAATCGTGGTAAGACCTTACCCTGTGCCAGTTCGTTGAAGTACCACTCTATCCTCTCTCTTTCCCTATCCTCCAGAGGGGTTGTGAACTCCATAAAGACGATCTCCACCTCCGGCAGGAACTTCTCTATCTCAGGTAGATACCCACGCCATATCTCATCCTGGTGTGGAATGGCTATATGATATACCGTTGCCTGTCCCATCTCCACTTTATTTAGGATTAAACGATATTTAACTTATGAATGGAAGAAAAATATCTCCTTCATCAAATACCATGGATAAAAGCCGAATGGGAAGTGGCATTCAAGACGATGCAGAAATACTATGATAGCGAGCTATTCAAGCAGTTCAAGATCGAATACGATCCCTCTACATGGTACAGGTTCAATAACCCCGCACTTATTTATCCGGTCGAGCGAGAAATGAGGTTCTCAACGCCGAATTCGAGGATGAATTTCGATTACTATCCTTCTCCGCTGGCAAAACTGGGCATCGTCGGGCATAATTTCGCTTACCTCGCTGATATCGAGGAGTATTACCCTCACAATCTCCAGTTCTTCCTGTGGGAGCAGAAGGAATTTATCACACCACTCCAGAGGGCGAATCTCAGAGCTGCTCATTTCATACCGGATGCGATCGTCGCGGTCACACGGGAAGGGCTCAGAAGTTTCCTCAGAGCGAGAGGAGAAGAGAGCGGACTGGGTCATTATGAGGAACCGCTTGCGGTAATCGAGACACTCGGATTGATTGGTATGCCCAGAAGAGACGACATACTCAGTTTCTTCAGGGAAATAATCGAAGCTAAGGGGTCAACTTTTCGCATCCTGCTGGAAACCCCCTACCTCTTCTCCTTCGCCGGTCTGGTTACACCACCGGCATTGAATGAGGATAAGATATACGGTATCAGGAGGAGAGGGGTATTGACCCGTGTGAAGATGCTTATGAGCCGATATGCAATGGCTGAGCTTGGCTACGGGGAATTGAGTATGGAGCTGAAGCGGTTAGGATATACCACAACGATTGAGGATAGCAGGTATAGACCTGAGGATTCGGTTGATCTCAGATGGGTGAAACTCGATTATGCAATTGAAAGGCTCAAGGTGGTCATCTCTGAATATGAACACAAATCCACTCATTCCAGCTATTACTGCTACGCAGATATGGCAGACGCACTGAAGAGGATATATGAGAAAGAGCTAACAGCTTTTAGCTCCTACCTTTAAGCTGCAAAAACGTCAGGCAAAGTCTTTTATATTATGTATCACTATTATACCACCGGGGATATGCGATAGTAATAAGGAGTGAAAAAGAGATGAAAGCGATCGGTGGTATTGCGACCGGATTGGTGATAGGACTGCTAATAGGCGTGGTGGTGGGCGCATTTGTGCTGCCACTGCATGGTAATGATAGGATATCACCAGAAGCCGCAGGCGAAAAAGCGATTGAGTTCATATCAGATAATGTTCCGCCGGGCATTAATGTCACATTGATAAACGTTACGGAAGAGGAGAATCTCTACAAAATCGCCATTAACATGTCTTCTATGGGTATGTACCGGACGATGGATACCTACATGACCATGAATGGCAAGCTGCTCTTCCCGCAGGGCATCAACATAGAGCAAGCGAAGAAGATACGAACCATTGGCGATTTCATCATCAGTGGCGACAAACTCTGCATGGATGACGGCAAACCGGCTATTTACTTCTTCGGCTCTGACGGATGCTCGCACTGCAGGTGGGAACATCCTGTGATTACAGAAGTGGCATCTAAGTTCGATGGTTATGTATCATTCCATGATAACATGAATAACTTTACTGCTGATAGAGACATATTCTCGAGATACAGCACGGGTGGCGTGCCCGCAATTGTACTCGGCTGTCGGTTCTATCGCGTTGGTTCGGGTGAGAATCAGGGCAGAGCCCGGGAGGCGAAGATACTCACAGCGCTTATCTGTAATCTGACGGATAACAAGCCAGCAGAAGTGTGTTCCGCACCAGAAATACAGGATTTGATCGCAAAAATAGCTGAATAAAAAGAAGGAGGATGTTTTTACCTCCTTTACATATTTAACCAACCAGCTCAGAGTATCTCGATGAGCTGGATATCAAATGTCAGGTCCTTGCCAGCCAGAGGATGATTCGCATCTAATGTGATGTGGGATTCCCTTATATCAGCTATAGTGAGCACGATTATACTGCCATCCGGCTGACGGCTCTGTAACTGCATCCCTATTTCCGGCTTCAGACCCTCTGGTAACTGGTTCTTATCAATCTCCAGTATGAGATCATCTCGCCGCTGCCCGTATGCCTCCTCTGCCGGTATCTTAACGGTCTTTGATTCGCCAGGGTTCATTCCCACCACAGCTTGCTCAAAACCCGGTATTATCTGCCCGCTACCTATTGTGAATTGAAGTGGATCACCTTCAACGGAAGCATCAAATACCGTACCATCATCCAACCTTCCTGTATAGTGTACCTTGACGGTATCGCCATATTTCGCCTGTGCCATCGCTTTTTACCTCCTCCCTCATAATAAAGGTGGGATACTATAAAAATCATCGTTCACCTCCGCATCTCTTCGGCACTCCATCAATCCATTTAAGGTGGTAGAGCGGGCATGAAGCGATGCACACAGCAGGTGCAGAGTCCTGCTCTGTTACCTCGCTCTCAAAATATGTTTCTATACATCAAAATCAAAAATACTGGAAGGAATAAGAGAGCACCATTAGACGGTAGTGAAGCACTGCATTGAGCACTTCTTTTATTCGTGAGTTATTCATGCATGCCCCATGAATATGCAGGGTGGGAGAGCTTCAAGCCCGAAGCTTCTTCGTCCGTCTCTTCTCTTATACCATCGTCCACTTCAATCGCGAGTTTGCCCAGTATTTACTCGCATGTGAGGTTATGAGCGAAAATTATATCATACCCAGGTCAGTGAGAACCTGTCTCAGCTTTTCCTCGTTCGCTTTGCTCAGTTCACCGAGCGGTGGTCGCACATGACCCGCAGGTAAGCCCATCATCCTCGCCGCATGTTTCACAGGTATTGGATTTGTCTCCAGGAACATCGCATTGAATAGCGAGAATAGCCTGAGATTGAGCTCCTTCGCCTTCTCCAGCTCGCCCTTCAGCATCGCATCCACCATCTCGGTCATCTCTCCCGGCGCTATATTCGCCGCCACCGATATGACGCCCTTACCGCCAAGGCTCATTATCGGCAGTGTGAGGAAATCATCACCCGCAATCACTGTGAAGTCCAGATCCCGCTCCTTCGCCATCTGGATAATCTTACCCACCTGTTTCAGGTCACCCGAGGCTTCCTTCACTCCCTTGAGATTCGGTACTTCAGTCGCGAGCTCTATCTGTGTCTCGGCACTTATGTTCTGCCCCGTCCTCGACGGTATATTATACAAAATCAACGGTATGTCCACCGCATCACCAATCTTCTTGAAATGCTCCTTCAAGCCTTTAACGTTCGGCTTGTTGTAATAGGGAGTGATGAGCAGGCATGCATCCGCACCCGCATCCTCGGCATGCTTCGTCAATTCGATCGCCTCCTTCGTGTTGTTCGAGCCCGTACCCGCTATCACCGGCACCTTCGCCGCTTCTATCACTATATCTATAACACGCCTGTGCTCCTCATGCGAGAGTGTCGCTGACTCTCCGGTTGTACCACATGGTACTATACCGGCAACACCTCCCTCTTCCACATACTCCACCAGCCGCTTCAAACCCCCAACATCTATCTCATCATCTTCCGTAAACGGCGTTATAAGCGCTGGATATACCCCCTCTATCCCATTCATCACACCTCACCCCTCTTCTTATGTGTTATGTAACCCGCCACCCGGTTCCTCACCTCCTTACTCATTATATTGGTATACTCCTCTACAAGCTTCTTATTCTGATCGAAATCAGCCGTAAACGCGTGTATCTCATTCAACAGCTGCCGCGATAACTTCTTTATATACGTCGGTTTAATCGTACCCACCGCTATTCACCCTCTCTATCCGTCTCTATCTCCAGCTCCTCCTCCTTGCCCGCTTTCATATCACTCACACCGATCATCAGGAACACAGCAGCGACCAAAAGCACAACAACGGGAATCACACCTAAAATCACGGTTATCAAAGCCTCTCGGAAGAGAGCCAGCTCAGGCACGACCAGCATCCCTACACCCGCTATCGCGAGTACAAGCCCTATCAGTATCTCGATAAGAGCATTCATTACATATCACCTCCTCAGGACAAATTCCGCACTCTCGGGTCTATATTTCCAATCATGAGGCAATATACCCTCCCGCACATAATATCTCACGAGCCTTCGTATCTTCGATTCCGTTAACTGCAACGCCCTTTTATTGTGTACGTCCTTCTTATTCACTTCGAGATGCTTCCTTATCCTGAGCGCTCTTCGCATCAGGTTCTGAAGATCTTCTGGTATCTCTGGTGCGAGATTATTCGCCCTCAATATCTCCGTTATCTTCCTGCCCACCACCTGCGGCACCCTGGGCACACCATGCCCGTCACGGAGTATTATCCCTATCATACTCGTTGAGAATCCCTTCCTGGATAGCTCAATCACTTTCTGCTCCACTTCTTCCGCCTTCACGCTCACCCATTCAGGTGTTCCGGCGGGTCTCTTTGATCCCGCTCTGCCTCGCCGCCTTGCATATATCCTCGCCATTACCCTTCCTTTATATCTAATCCCCTACCACATATATACTTTATGACACCTTTTGTCACCAGCATGAAGATCTCTGGCTTGATTATCAATTCACGCAGTACGAGCGATGGATAATCCATATCACCCTCACGCTCTATACGCGTCCGTTCACGTTCCAGTAGGCGAAATATCACATCAAACTCTTCGTCTCTCAACATGCACCTCAACCTGTGGACCCATATACCGAATGCTATCTCCATCCATATTTCCTCACGCCACCGCCGCTCATAATCATACAGCAGGTGCATATCATCCTTATAAGCCGCTTTTGCCGCTATATCGCCCGCTATCTTGCCGCATTTCAGACCATAATAGAGACCTCCGCCCGTTATCGGCTTGACCTGCGCCGCTGCATCTCCAACCAGTAGGATACCCGTGCGTTTCATCACCCGCACGGTCTTATGTGGTCTCAAACTGGCGGCGGCAATGGGAATCTCACCGCCACTGTAACTGAGATGCGAAGTATGAGAGTGCTGATGCAGGAACTTCTTGAAGTAGTGCATGGGTGTAGAACCCGGTGCTGAATATCGCTTGTCTATGCATAGCCCGAACCGGGCATTGCCATCGCCCAGTGGAATGAGCCACGCAAAGAATCCAGGAGCTATCGCACGGCTGACGAATATCTCGGCGCAGTCTCCATCACCATAACACCCTTCTGCCTGCACACAGCTCAATATATACTTTCTGAAATTCATACCCGCTATCTCTGCCACTGCCGACCTGACGCCATCAGCGCCGATGACCACCTTCGCACTTATCTCTCTTACTTCGCCCGCCACTCTCACCCGTATCCTCACCCCTCCATTTCCGGCTACCATGCCTATCACCCTGCTATTCGTGATCAGCCCGGCACCACTCTTCACCGCCTCTTCAGCCAGTGCCCTGTCAAATACGTCGCGTCTTATTGCATAAGCGCGATTACCCGCTCGTGCTTCTACATGCATATCATGATTCGGGGAATGGATGACAGCCCCTTTTATCTCGCTACTTATGAAAGACTCAATATTACTCAGTTCGGTCTCTTCCAGTGTTCTACTGCTTACCAGCCCGGCACAATGCACAGGCACACCCACTTCCGCATTCTTCTCGATGATCAGTGTGGATGCCCCCCTCTTTGCCGCATATTTCGCAGCCATGCAGCCAGAAGGACCTGCACCCACCACTACAACGTCATACATCACTTTTTATATTTGAAGCGGTAATAATGTAAAGGAGGCGATATGAGAACAAGGTCAAAACAACCACGTAAACAGAGGAAAGCAAGGTTCAACGCACCACTCCATGTACGGCATAAGTTCATGAGTGCGCCGTTATCCCCGGCATTGCGTGAGAAATACAACCGCCGGAGTTTCCCGGTGCGAAAGGGCGATACCGTGCTGGTAATGAGGGGTGATGATAAAGGGACCGAGGGTAAGGTCAGGTCGGTAGACCTGAAGAGTGGCAGGATAACCGTGGAGGGCGTGGTTATCGCGCGGTCAGACCTGTCAGAAGTACCACGTCCCGTGCATCCATCCAACGTGCAGATAACGAAGCTGGACCTGAAGGACGAATGGAGAGCAAATGCACTGACACGTGAATAACCGCTAAACAGGCTCTCCTGTCAACTCTCTGTGCAGCTTCTTCAACCGTTCTACCGCGGGATGGCTCTCCCCTAACTTTGCCTTGAATTCCGCGAGCGCATGTTCTATGCCTGTCCTTCTTGTACCCTCTATCAGGCAGTCCGCGTACGTTACTATCTTCTCTTCCATCGTCTCAGGCATGAAATCTTCAGCAACGGGCAGCCCCAATTGCTCAGCCTCTTTTGCTGTGAGCCCTGCACCCACATGACGCTGTATTATCCTCACCAGTTTATCATCCAGACCGAGTGCTCTCGCGATCTCACCACCGAGAAAACCATGCTCTACACCATGAGTACGTGCCCTGCCTATATCATGAAGCATAGCACCGGTAAATACCAGCTCTTCATCCACATCGTCCTTCGTCATGGCTATCTCCAGTGCGAGCTCGGCAACCGCGATACAATGCTCAATAACTGCTTCTTCGCATCCGATCATCCTCAGTAATCTTATGCACTTACTTCTTAACTGTTCCTTATCTGCTCCTTCCAACGTTCTATCTTCTCTATCTCCGCTTCTAACTCACTTATCTGGTCGCCATTATCAACATATTCAAACTCTGAACCGCATTCATCACACCGGAAATCCATCGCCGCTGCCTCCTCAAACAGTACACGCTGGCATTTACACTGATAGAATACGCCCCGCTTCTCACGATCCAGTCTCTTTCTGAGCTCTATCAGCTTCTTATCAGCCTCAGCCTCCATCAGTCTCCTGACATTACTGTAATCAAACCGCCATAGATAGGTCACCCAGCCACTGTTATCATCTCGTTCAGTCCGGTATTCTGCTATCCTGTTCTCATACAGTGTGTACAGTATCTTCCTTACCTGAGTGAGTTTTGTATCACTCAGCCTTGCTATCTCTTCATCTGTTATCTCGCCCTCTGGCAGATTCATTATTATTCGCAGACCTTCCTCGCCTATCATCTTCCGGAAATACTCCTTCACTATGTAATTGTCGGGCGCCAACATACTGTAAAAAATATAGAGCCAGAATAAATTAAAGTTTTTCTATTCAAGGAACTCTCGCCTTATCTCCCCCGCTTTCTCTATCCCTATCTCCACCATCTCCGCTATTTTGTCTTCCTCTATGCTACCACTCCAGTATTTCTGCATTCCTGATATGGACCCGTCCTCATTAGAAATCACGGTCAACCCACTCGCAGCTGCATTCTCCTCGTTATAACTCGGATCAACCAGTATCTCACCCCCTATCTCCACCATCGTCACTGCCACCGGTCTATCCCGTATATCCAGTGTATCTTCACCGGTCAGACCGTATCTCTCATTTGGTATGCGCGTCTCGAGCAGAGAAGCGACAGCACCAAGTGTTGCCGCATCCACAAGATTACCATCGTTGTCCAGCACGTGTATGTCAATAAAAATAATCCATACCTTCTCTCCCTCCTCTATGCACAGCTTACTCAGGTCAATAGCCTCAGAGCCTCGAATCCCACGATCAACCACCCTCGCCAGCTGCACACTATCCTCATTTGGTGGTCCTGGCTCGAATTCCGGTGATGCTAAGGGAACCAGCTCAGCATTCGTTATTATCACACCTTTATCAGGTGTATCAGGGAAAGGCTCCCCTGGCTCAAGTTTCACGCCCACCAGTACTTCCGTATTGCCTATCTTCACACGAGCAGACCCCTCTGCCCTCTTTATCACTCCTGTCTCCAGCTTTATCTCACGGTAGTCCAGAAAGCCCCTGCCATCCTCTCGCTTGCCTCCACGAACAAGGTTGTAAACATAGTCCATCCTTACATCTTCCATAATCTCAAGTCCCATCTTCTTCCTCCTTTCACATCTCGCTATATCGCTCTATCAGCGCCGTCCGCTGCAACTCATAGATCCGCCGGCAGGCATTCATTGCGAGCTTCAATCCCTTCTCAAATTCTTCCTTCGTCATACGACCATCCATTTGAAGCGCGGTTATCGTGTTCCGTCTGACTATCATTGCTATCGGCATGTCCGCTTCACCGTTGTTATCCTCCACAGCATTCAGATCGAGTACCACCTCACCATCTATCTTACCAACGGCAACCGAGGACACAAGGTCTCTCATTGGTATTCCCGCATCTGCAAGCGCGACCGAAGCGGCATTTATGCCCGCTGTCCTCGTACCCGCATCCGATTGCAGGATCTCCACATATACATCTATCTCTGTCTTCGGATAATACTCCTTCAGGATAACGGGTTCCAGTGCCTCTCTACTGATCTTGGATATCTCCACGCTCCTCCTGTCAGGACCCGGTCTCTTCCTCTCCTCAACAGAGAAGGGCGCCATGTTATACCTGTATTTCAGTACCGCCATCTTCGCGTCCTGCGCGTGCCGTGGATGCATCTCTCTCGGTCCGTATACCGCTGCAATCACTTTGTTATCGCCCAGTTCAAAATAGCATGACCCATCTGCTCTCTTCAATACCCCAACCTCTATCTTTATCGGTCGAAGCTCATCAAAACCCCTGCCATCCAGCCTCTTACCATCTTTTATAAGTTCTATACCATCTTCTTTCATCTTTCTATCCCTTTCCTAATTTTGTTAGAATAAGAATCCAGGAAATGCGCAACACGATCCGTCAGCCCGGACGTATGGGCTTCGTTCGCTATCATCAATATCACCTCAGAAGCTATATCCATCTCCTCTTCACTGCCTTTCAGCCAGATACGACCATTCTTAGCGACAAATATGAAGCATTTACACTTATCCTTCAACATCTTGATCATGGAGCCTTTTCTGCCTATAATACGTGGCACCTTTGTGTGGGGGATCTCTATCAACCGTCCGGCACCGCCAAGCTGGAAATCTTCCATCAATCTCAGATCTATCCTCATCAGCGTATCTATATTAATCACTTTCGCAACCATCAAATCATCTATATCAAGATAGGCATGCATGTTACCGAATTCAATCTTCTTATCAGCTGGCGCCTCAGACATGTGTAATCGTGCCTCGTACGGTGAGCCGATATCAACGATCCAGTACGGGAAAGAGATCTCTATTATTTTCCCTATCACCACATCGCCCTTCGATGGCATGTATTTACCAACAAAAGGCACCACTTTTATCTCTTCTTTCTCATCCACCACGCCATAACGTATCGCATAGACCTTGCCATCCTCGACATACGTCCCTTCTCCTGCACGATCCGCGGCATCTGAGATGAAATCCCCTGGAATTACCACTTTATATACCATCACTTCACGATCCGTGTCTCGACTTCGCCTCGCGTTATCGCACTCAAGAACGAGAGGAGTTCATCCTTCATACCCGCAGGTACACGTATAAGCGCAATGAACGAGCCATCGCCCTGCCATTCCTCCCGCACCACCTGATACTTCTTCTTCAATTCATAGACCCTGCCGGTATAAGCCGGGGGTATCTTCACCGCTATCTCGCTCTCCTCCACCTTTATCGGTATTACCGCCCGGATTGCCTTCACCGTCTCTGCCACCAGTGCATCCACGCTCTTGAACGGATCTATATGCACCTTTGCCTCCTTCATTGCTATCTCTATCCGTGATGGGGGGTGTGGAGTACCTGTCTGCGGATTGATGGAGATACGGGCGATTCGATCAATCACCATCTTCCTCTTCTCTTCCACCTTCCTCCGCCTCTGCTCTGTGGTGAGCTGTACTTCACCCTCCTTTATTATCCTCCTGGCTATCTCATTGACATCAGTTGTGGCGAATACCTCCTTCAGGTCTCGTTCTGTAGCTTTCTCGCCCTTAGAAGCGTCCGCAAATATCTCCTCAACCGCCAGAAGATCCATATCTGAGCCACCACTGCGGACTGATTCCACCTTCTCAGGGTCAACAAGAACCTCAAACAGCTTCTTACCGTGCTTGTATCTCGCGATCACTGCCTTATCCAGACTCACCATCTCTACTTCTTTTCCTCTTCTTTTTCTCTTGCCCTCTTCTCGTGCTTCTTCTTCACCTTATCTATATATGGCGCTAATTCATCGGGACTCACAAGCCTGAACTTACCCTTGTCCAGCTCAGCAATCCCGGCATCCACCGTCGTCCTGCCCATCTTACCCTCGGTTACCCTGTATAACGTTTCCAGTCCGAGCATCATACCCTGCTCAAGTGTTATGCCCTCATCGTACATCTCCTCGAGCATCTCTGTCACTATGGTCCTGCCAGAACCTATCGCTGTCGCTTTATACTCCAGCAATGCCCCGCTCGGATCGGTTTCAAGCAGATAGCAAAATCCATTATAAACACCGGCAATAAGCAATGCGGTGCCAAACGGTCTGAGTCCTCCTATCTGAGTATATGCCTGCTTGAAATCGCATATCTTCTTCGCAAGTGTCTGCACATCTATCGGCTCGTCATATATGATCTTGTTTATCTGCGCCTCCACTCTCCCCCTATCTATCAATATCCGCGCATCTGCGACCAGCCCCGAAGTAGCTGCACCTATGTGTTCATCTATCTGGAATATCTTCTCCACTGAACCGCTTTCCAGCAGTCGTGAAGTCATTCGCTTGTCCACCAGGAGAATAACTCCCCCCGTCGTCTTTATACCAACAGCGGTGGTACCCCTCTTCACTGCTTCTCGTGCGTATTCTACCTGAAACAATCTACCATCAGGGCTGAATACCGTTATCGCCCTGTCATAGCCCATCTGTGGCATTATCTGCATCTCGTATCACCTTCCTATGGACTCGACGGGATTCGAACCCGTGGCTTCCTCCTCGCGAAGGAGGCACTCTTCCGCTGAGCTACGAGCCCTTTATTTTATATTACCGAATAGATAATATAAGTTTTTTAAAAATGGAAATCTTCATCGCCGCATCTCTTTTAGGTCTGGGCTTCATTACCGGACTGAGTGGTGCAGTGTTACCCGGACCTTTCCTGTTATTTGTGCTGTCGGACAGTATGAGGAAGGGGGCTCTGTCTGGTCCTCTCACCGTACTCGGGCATATCTCCGTGGAATCACCAACGATAATAGCGTTGCTATTCCTTGGACTCCGGTTCGAGCATTATTTCACCGAATTTAAAGCACTTATCTATCTTATCGGTGGCATTACCCTGCTCGTAATGGCTTTACATATTATGAGGGAGGCATTGAGACCCTCTATGCAAAAGACGAACGTGAGTTACCGATACGAGGGCTCTATACTCGGTGGATTCCTGTTTACCGCTTTCAATCCCTCGTTCATACCATGGTGGATAACCATAGGCTGGGCGACACTGATAGCCGGTATGGAATCGCCCATCTGGAACGGCGTACTGTTCGTGGTTACGGGGCATTTCCTATCTGATTTCGCATGGTACTCCTTCGTTTCGCTCTCGTTCTCACGCGGTAAGAGATTCCTCTACGGATGGCGTTACGAAGTAATGATGCTCTCACTCGGTATTCTGATGTCAGCTATCGGGCTTGCATTTATCATTATCGGTTTCCTCGCGCTACCATGCACGAACTGCTCTACGATCTCATAAGAAAGAAGCCACACCGAGTGATACAAGTGTAAAAATTGTTGTGCGTATGAAAGTACCGAGCACGACAGCGAGCCAGGTGGTCAACGGGGGCATGCCAATCAACCTGCCTACTATTGAGCCCACTGCGGAACCTGTCCATTGAAGCGGGAACATGACGAGCAGAACGAGTCCGAGAAACCCTAACCGTTTTGCCCATTTGTATTTCCTGAGTGCCTTATTCCCGTCCTCCTCTACCTTACACACAAGCTTACCCAAACCCGGTATCTTCTTCGCATGGTCGAAGTTCCAGACCAGGAACATGGCTAATACCGCATCAGAGAAGACGATAAACGTTACGATCCCCACAGGATGGATTCCAAGCCTCAAACCCGCGGGTACGGCTGCTATCGGTCCGCCAAACGGGATAAACGAATATATGGTGAATACAGTTGCATA
>JAODGP010000073.1:16404-19728 GCA_025464345.1 Methanosarcinales archaeon
TGATGCCAGCCTGCTCTTCTTTGTATCCGGCGGAGCATTTGAGAACCAAGTTACACCAGAGCCCTTAGCTCCTTCAGCCTTGCTATACTACGTGCTATGTGATGTGAAGCGCCGATATCCCAGCGGTTCCATAGCGCACCATCTATCTTCCTGATACCGTCAAGCGAAATCTCCCTCGCTTCTTCTATGCTCTCGCCTATACCGACCGTGCAGACCGTCCTTGAACCGAGTGCGTATGTATTACCGTTTGCTCTCAGCTCCATGGAGCCTGGATATACCCGCAGGGCATTACCGTAATCCGTCATCATGTGATACACACCGCTCAAATCCACTCTACGATCGCCGGTGTATCGTTCACGGTAACCGCCGTAGTCCATGGGCACCGCATAAGTAACTACCGTCGCTTTACGCTCGAATTCCACATCCTTGAGCGTGCCCTCAATCATCCGGAAGCATATATCCACAAAGTCACCCTTCAAGACCGGCAATACATTCTGAATCTCAGGATCACCCGGACGACTGTTTATCTCCAGTATCTTCGCACCTTCTCGTGTATGCATAAAGGCGATATACAGCGGTATACCCCTGAGCTCCTCTTTTATGGCTGCACCACCCTTCAACGCATTGAATATCCTGCCAGCGATCTTCTCCTCCTCTTCTCGGTCACGCTCGCTCATGAACGGCAGCCAGTCCCTGACGTCCTTATAAGAGCCCATACCGCCCGTATTGGGTCCCATATCATGATCAAATGCTCGTTTATAGTCCCTCGTATCAGGTAACGGCACAATACGCCTGCCATCGCAGAACGCCTGAAAACTCGATTCCTCGCCCTCCAGCTTCTCCTCTAATATTACATCACTGCTACCGAAAATGCTCATGAAATGCTCATATAGCTGCTCCCTGGTCGTGAAATGGTCGCCCCAGACACCCACGCCCTTACCAGCTGCTGGTCTGTCAGGCTTCACCGCCACTCCTGAGTCCAGCTCGTCAAGGAATGCCCAGATCGATTCTTTCAGCTCGTCAGCGGTTGTATATTCATCACGACGGAAGACTTTAAACCTGGGATTCGCCTCAGGGCAGCATTCAGCGAGCATGAGCCGCTGTGACACCTTGCTCGCCTCTATCGCGTATCTCCTCGCCGGGCATATCATGGGTACTCCGGTATCACGCTCTATAACGTCCCGGATACCCTCTATTATCGGCTTCTCCGGGCAGCATATACCAAAATCTATACTGTCCTTATTTGCATCCACGAAATCACGTATCCGGTGCACATCCAGATCAGGGATTACCACGTGCTTATCCGCGTGTTTCAAATTGAACGGGTTGCTCTGCCGATCTGCGACATAAAAGTGGAGATCGTAATCGCCACCACTTCTGCTCAATGCGTCTATCACCGCGCAGGCACGTGAGCCATACGAGACCACCAGAATTCCCACTCGCTCTGCCATGATATTTATATAAAACAAAAGAATAGTTAGGATATTAATCATGATATGTAGTGATGAGAGATGAGTGGAAGTGGAGAGATACCCCCGGTGGTGCAGAACCAGCTTGCGCAATTGCAACAGTTGAAGTTCCAGCTGGAAGCTGTGGGCAGGCAGAAGATACAGGTTGAGGCGTTATTGCGGGATATCGAGAAGGCATTGAAGGAGCTGGATAAGCTCGATGAGAATTCCGTTATATATCGAACAGTGGGCGAATTGTTGATAAAAGCGGGTAAAACAGAGGTTCAGAAAGACCTGTCAGAGAAGAAGGAGACCTATGACTTGCGTTTAAAGACTCTGGAGCGTCAGGAGGAGCGTGTACAGAAGAGGTATCAGCAGCTGCAGCAGCAGCTGCAGGAAGCTCTAAGTGGCACTTCTGGTGGCACGCTGGGTGCCTGAAATTCCTAATTTGACCCTTTCTTGTGCCACATTTCACCTCGAACGGTGGGAGTATGGAGATACCTTTGAATAAGATACGGGATGATGTATGGGAGGTCCCACAGACATTTAGAGAGTACATGAGAGTACCTGCACGGATATATGCTGCGGAAACGCTACTGGAGAAGATGGAAGGGGACCTCACGTTGCAGCAGGCGATAAATGTGGCTTCGTTACCCGGTATAGTGAAATACTCAATGGTCATGCCTGATGGGCATCAGGGCTACGGTTTCCCGATAGGAGGTGTCGCGGCTACGGACTTCGAGACGGGCGTTATATCGCCGGGCGGGGTTGGTTATGACATAAACTGCGGTGTGAGGCTCATCCGTACCAGCCTGAGTGAGGGTGAGGTCAGACCACACCTGAAGGAGATACTGGATGGGCTGTTTGAGTATATACCCGCCGGACTCGGGCTCTCAGGCAGGGTTAAACTCACAGAGAGCCAGCTGGATGATGTACTCCTTGGCGGTTCAGAATGGTGTATAGAGAACGGTTATGGCTGGGAAGAAGATGTGGAACGCACGGAAGAGGGTGGGAGATTGAAGGCTGCCAACCCATCCAGGATAGATGCGAAATCCAGGAAACGAGGAGCTCCTCAGCTCGGCACGCTTGGCTCGGGCAATCATTTCCTGGAGGTGCAGGTGGTTGATGAGGTCTTTGATGTGGAGACTGCGAGGGCGTTCGGTATAGAAGAGCCGGGACAGGTTACTGTACTCATACATACTGGCGGTAGAGGATTCTCTCATGGCGTTTGTACGTATTATCTCCGTACTTTCGAGCGTGAGATGAATAAAGACCCCACACTGGCAAAGATACTCAGACTGGAGCGTGAGCTCGCCTGTGCTTATCTCAGCAGTGATACCGGAATGGACTACTTTGAAGCGATGTGTGCGTGCGCCAATTACGCATTTGCGAACCGGCAACTTGCAACTCACTGGGTGAGGAAGGTCTTTGAAGACGTTATGAAACGCAAAGCGGAAGAGATGGAGATACAGCTGGTGTACGACATCGCACATAACATAGCGAAGGCGGAGGAGCATCTCGTGGATGGCAGGCGAAAGAAGCTGTGTGTGCATCGTAAGGGTGCGACGAGGGCGTTTCCCGCAGGTGATGAGCGACTACCGCAGGTTTACCGTGCCGTCGGTCAGCCGGTACTGATTCCGGGTTCTATGGGCACTCGCAGCTTCCTGGCTGTCGGCACGGAAGTGGCAAAGCATGAGACCTTCGGCAGCTGCGCTCACGGTTCAGGGCGTGAGATGAGCAGAACGGCGGCAATGCGTAAATACCGCGGTGACGAGGTGATGGCTGAGCTGAACAGGCGAGGGATAATGGTGAAAGCGAGGGAGCGTAGCAAGAGAGATGTGCGGAAGAAGCGGGGCATACCATTTGACCGGTATGG
>JAODGP010000074.1 GCA_025464345.1 Methanosarcinales archaeon
CAAAGGTATCGAGTATCAATATCCTTGGTGGAAACAATATCCCTGGTTGGAATCGCCATCCCTTATCCGAACACCCATGATGGATTTCAGTTGACGAAGAGGAGTTTGGTATGAGAAGAGGTTAATTTATGAACAATCAAGTTGCAACCCGGAGTGCAGATTGTGTGTGCGAGATGACTACCGGGGCTACGCTATGAAATCCGTAGACCGGAGGTATCTGGTCGATACGCTCTGATCTTACCTCGATATCTTTAATTAGCCCAACTCCCTCATTCATGATAAAAAATAAATCTATTGTTTAATTTAAGCGAGAGGGCAGTAAACTTTCTGCCGGTTATAAAAACCGTTTTATGAACTCATAATTGCGCCTTATAGCGGCGTTGCCACTTATAATGTTGCCATGACCGGGCAGTAGCAGCTCAGTATTTAGCATTGATATCCTGTGTATGGAGTCCCTCAGCTCAGCTTCATTCCCGAAAGGCAGATCTGTCCTGCCAATGCCACGCTCAAAGACAAGATCACCTGATATCAGGAACCTCTCAACAGGCGAGTAAATGCAGATGCTCTCTGGTGAATGCCCCGGCGTATGCAGTATCCTCAACTCGCGATTACTGCCCAGCCTCAACGTATCGCGGAATTCCATATCCACATGGAAATCATGCATGAAGCTCATACAGAAGAACCGCGAGGCTTCTTCCATCATCATATCACGATACCGTGATTGCGATATATGTAATGCGACCTTAGCGTCATAGGCTTCTTTCATTCCAACAATCGCATCGTAATGGTCTGGATGGAGATGCGTGACCGCTATGACATCAATTCTGTTGATCTCGTCGTTCTCCAGCTCACGGATTCGCTGTTTGAGATAAGCACGCAGTCCGGGATCTATCAAAATGGTGATGTCACCTTTTATCAGGTATGTATTCGCATCGAACGGTCCTTTCTCCCTGTACCAGTATATACCATCCCGAATCATCATGTGTCATCACTTGCTTACTGAACAAGTAAGGGCAGTAATGTGATTAGAATGGATTCGATAATAGCCGCAACGAGGAGCAGCGGTATTATAAGGATGAAATATACCCACAAGCCTCGCTTCAACTCGCCGATCAAATCCCGCTCGTGTCTGTGCCGGAATAGCTCCCTGCCCAGCTTCAAGCCAATAGCTGTGGATATAAAGAAAGCGGGCAACTCGAATATCCCGTGCGGGATGATAGTAATAAGGACATACAGCCCTTCCCTTTGAGCGAACCAGCCGATGAGCCCTCCATTGACGAACGCAGCGAATACCGGGAATATGCCTGCAAAAGGTCCCAGCATGATGTCCAAAAAGCATGTGAACGTGTTATTAAGGAATATAACGAGGAAGAATAGCATGAATGATACCCATGCAGGATACGAACCGCTAATGTCCTTCATGCTCTCGCTCAGCTCCTCTATCCAGCTCAGAGCCACGTCAAATAGCTCATTAAAGAACCCAAGGTATCCAATAATGCCTGAATAGAGGAATATGATGAAGACTGTGAGCACATAAAGCCTGAGAGAACGCAGGTATGCACGTAGCTCTTCGTTCATTTTATTCTAATAACATTTACTATAATAAGAAAGATAGATGGGAGCAAAGTTATGTGGTGCCGTACTGGCACTTATTTTCGCTACTGTGGTTATCAGCAGCAGCAACGCTGTGTCTGATCCTGTGGTGTACGTTATACGGATAGAAGGCACAATAACAGAAGGTACGGCGATGGACGTGCTTGAGGGTCTGGCGGAGGCGGAGAATGCAAATGCCGAAGCCGTTCTGATCGAACTTGATACTCCGGGCGGGCTGGTCAGTTCAACACTGAAGATAACGGAACGTATAATGAATACGAAAGTGCCGGTCATCACATATGTGACACCGAGGGGAGCGATAGCAGCCTCAGCCGGTTCGTTTGTGCTCGTATCTGGCGATATAGCCGCAATGACTCCGGGTACAACAACCGGAGCGGCTATGCCGGTATCAATAGGAATGAGTGGCAGAGAACCTGCGGATGAGAAGACCGTGAAATTCTTTGCCGAGCACATGGCAAGCATAGCGAATTCAACCGGTAAGAATGCGACGCAGGCGAAGCTGTTCGTTACAGAGAATGCGGTATTGAATGCGAACGACGCTCTAAAGTTCGGTATAATAGATATGATAGCGAACACCGAGCAGGAGCTCATGACGGAGCTGGACGGCAGAATCGTGGAGATAGGCGGTGAGAATATAACCCTGAACACGAGATACGCATCACTACACTACAAGGAACAGACCTCTCGTTCATATCTGTTGAAGGTGCTGAGTAACCCGCAGGTGGCGGTGATTCTCCTTATTGTCGGCTTGTATGGACTCATATTCGGGTTCATGTCGCCCGGTACATATGTGCCTGAGATGATAGGTGCCATATGCCTGATATTATCGCTATACGGTATGGGCTTGTTCTCGGTGAATGCCTTCGGCGTACTCTTGATAATAATCGCGGTGATTTTATTCATAGCCGAGGCATTGACACCGACCTATGGGATACTCACCACGGGCGCTATTGCATGCCTGATAATAGGTGCGCTGATATTGCCGAGAGAGCCATTGCTATTTGATCCACGCTGGTTCTATGGTTTCGCAGTCACGATACTGGGTATCGGAGTAGCATCCGCAGTATTCTTCTTCTTCGCCATCGGCGCTGTGTTGCGTGTGAGGCGGCGTCGCCCGAAGGTGGGTGGTGAGGAGCTTATCGGGCAGGTCACGAATGCATTGACTGATATAACCGAAGAGGGCGGGATGGTGAAACTGCGTGGTGAACTGTGGAATGCGCGAACCATGAATGCGGAGCGTATAGAGCGAGGTGCGAAGGTGGAGGTTGTGGCACGGGAAGGGCTGACACTGATCGTCAGGAAGAAAAAAGATTGACTCTTCAGAATATGTTGAACACATGAAGGTTTATATACAACACACTCCTTGTAGATAAAAAGGAGGTTTTAAGTATGGAATATAGGGAAAGAAGGGGACCGATCTCCCCTGTAAACGTGGGTGACGTCTATGACGTGAAGATAGAAGATGTTGGAAGAGAAGGCGACGGTATAGCGCGGGTAGAAGGATTTGTCGTGTTTGTACCAAACACGAAGAAAGGGGATAACGTAAGAGTAAGGATATCCAAAGTGTCAAGACGTGTAGGATTTGGGGAAGTAGTATCGGAATAGTTCGGTCACGCTTCTTTTTTATCTTTTTGTTTTTTATTTTTTCCATTCATGATTTACAGGATAACTGCTGGCGTGGCTGTAATGCACTCGAAAGGAACCGGAAATGGTATTTAGAAGGGTGAAGATAGTGGCAGGAGGAGAGACAGAGCGGATTGTAGAAGTCACGCAGACGGATACATACGAGAGATTACTTGCGAGATTGGGAATAAATCCTGTGGAGGTTATCGTGTTATGCGATGGCAGACCGGTACCTGAGGACGAGGAAATCGCCATAAATAGCGAAATAGAAATAATCAGGATCGTGTCAGGCGGCTAATCGTGGCTCAGATTGTGGCTCCTGGATGCTTCCTTTATCCTCACGACGCACCTCGTCAGGGCGATCAATCAGCTCAAATTTGGTTGTGAATTCCAGAAATGGAACGCTCGGGTTCCGCTTTCACACCCGCGCGAATGAAGCCGCTGTGCTTCCGCTCTTATAGCGCCGCCAGAGCGAGCCATAGAGATGGTTACACCGGTTCCATTAAATGCCGTAACACGAGCGGTAAAGACGGACACACTGTAGCCGGCATTGATACTATATCAAGAAAGATTTAAAATAGATCGGTTTATATAATATGGAGGTGAGGGAGAGATGGAGATAAAATGGCATGGTCATGCCTGTTTTGAGATATTAAGCGAGGATGGTGAGGTGGTGGTTACAGATCCATATGATGCAAGTATCGGCTATCCAGTGCCTGATTTGAGGGCTGATGTCGTTACTGTCAGCCATGAGCATTACGACCACAACAATGTTGCGGCGGTGAAGGGCAATCCCGAAGTGGTGAGAGGTGCGGGTGAACATATCATTGATGGTATGAGATTCTTCGGTGTCAGTACGTACCACGATACCGCGAAGGGTGCGGAAAGGGGCGAGAATACCGTATTCCTGTTTGATATAGACGGTATGAGGTTATGCCATCTGGGCGATCTGGGACACGTGCTGGAGGATAACCAGTTAGCAGCAGTCAGGGAGAAGGATATAGATGTGCTGTTCATACCGGTCGGCGGGGTTTACACGATAGATGCAAAAGGAGCCAGTGAGGTCTGTGCACAGTTAGAGCCGAGGATAACGGTCCCGATGCATTACAAGACGCCACCCCTGCGCCTGAATATACACCGTGTGGATGCTTTTCTCAGGGGCAAGGAGCGAGTGAGGCGCGCGAGCAGACTTTTAATCCGCAGCAGAGAGGAATTACCAGAAGAGCCGGAGATTCTCGTGCTGGACTGGCGATAGATGGTAGAAGATATTGGCAGTGTACTGGGAGAAGGGTTCGAGACGTGGAGGCATAACCTGGTTATTTGCCTGCCTTTTGTGTTCAGTTTGATATTAACATCCATAGTGGCAATTATAATCATAGGCAGTGCTATACTGGCAGCAGCTCAGATTCCGCTACAGACAAATTAGGGACATAATTAGAACCGCAGCCTTCATCACCGTGATTTTGGTCATGCTGATAAATGCATTCTTCACTGCCGGTGCGATTGGCATGGCGAAGGAGGCGACGGAGAGGGGGAGAACAAGCCTGTCTGATATGGTTGAATACGGGAGGAGGAAATTCATCAGCTTACTATTCGCGAATATCATCGTAGGTCTAATCGCTCTTGCAGGTCTTGTTTTCTTAATTCCGGGCATAACGTATATTTATATTCTTCATATACCGGATATAAAGGCATTATCTGCACAGCCTGAGTTCATGCCTGCAATGGCAATATTGGGGTTGGGAATAGTAATTATGGTCTTATACATGCTGATAATAAGCATGGTGTTCGCACTACCACCGTATGCGGTCGTTATAGACGACCTTGGAGCGATAGAGGGTGTTAAAAGCGGTTTCAAATCCTTCATGAGCCATAAACTCGATGTCTTCTTGCTATGGCTCGTGGTGCTCGTGATGCTCGTGGTGAGTATAATCGCCGGATTTGTGTTGTTGAGTGCTGTACCATTTGTAGGCTGGCTTCTAGATATAGCCGTATCGCTCGTGGTCATCCAGCCTTTAACTGTCATATGGTGGAGCAGGCTGTATCTCAGCATGCAAGGGTAAAATAAAAAGGAGGATTAATTAAAATCCTCCAAATCCCGGTCCTTTCGGTCCCGGGAGCATTGGTCCTGGTATTGTGGGCATGAGGGCAGTAATTAATGCTACGACAATGATCATCGGTATGATTATTGCGAAGATCACCGCTATAATTGCCCTTCCTGTTGATAGCTCTTGAAGCTGCCTTATACCGATGACCTGCACGATGACTGCCCATGGCAGAAATGCCAGTAATAAGCACGGTGTTGCACCGTACATTACCGCCTTGATGGTCTGCGCTACTCCTTTCCTACCGCCGACGAGATATACCCAGATGTGTATCCAGAGACCACCGATGAAGGCACCGATTATCCCGGCAACAAGTATCAAGACAAAAAAGAGCACGAAAACGATTATCCCGATCAAGGGACCCATTGTTGCCATAAAAGGTGGCATAGATGTAGACGTTCCTGGCAGGCTTGTTATGATCGGTAAAATAATCGAGGAAAACACCGCCAAATATATTGCATACAAAGTTCCGAAAATCGCTCCAAAAATCGCCAGAACGGTAATGAAATATGCAAGGGCGTCGCCGAGTGTATCTTCCTTAGAGGCATCGAAGGTATCCGAAGGACTGAACAGGAACCCCTGTATCCTTTTCTCTATACTTAACGCCATTTTGTTCTCACCATGAGAACTAAAAAATATTCATTTATAAAGTTTTCGGCTGTGTACAGCAGCTCTCCCAAAACCACGAAGTTATGAGCACACTTTATGAAGAATAAAGCCGCGGTATTTTATTTTATCTTTATCACCCTGTATTTATTCCTCATCTCTTTTGTTATGAAGCCAAACCCGCATCTGTTACCCACTATCTCAATTGCTATCAGCTTGTCCGGGTTCTTGAGATTCACCTTCGGCTTACGTCCCTGTATCTTCTCCAGGAGATCATAGAAGTAGCCACCAACCTCACGTTCCACCGCCTGGCTGGAGATCTTATCCTTCATTCCCCGCCGCTCTACGCGGAACCCGAAGGTGTCTCCTGGCTCGAATTCGTCCACGTATCTCTCTATTCGCCGCTTCAGTATCTCTATTACATTATCGGGCGAGACGAAAAATGAATCGTCAATAGGCACAACCCTGCTCAAGTGCCTGTACTTCTTCGCCTCTGCATCATCCAGGAACTCGCCAATATCATAAACGTATCCTATCAGTACATCCCTGAATCCGGAAGGTTCAAATTCACCGTCCTCCTCCAGTTCCTTTAACAGCTCCTCCTCCATGTTCCTTTCCGATACCACCAATACGTTCCATTCTTCCATCGCCGCTCACCATAGATTCTTTTATGCATGATAAGAAATAAAATTTTTACGGGATGTCACAGAACCGTGCAGAGAGAGCGAAGGACTGCGAAGCCTACATCGAGCTGTGCGAAGTGATACAGGAGATGGACGGCTCAGTGGATGCGATAATTGTGGAGGGTGTGCATGATAGGGATGCGCTGGAAGAACTGGGCGTTACGGTAAATATAGAGATATACTCGGCTGGTTTCAACTATACGAGTTTCGTGGAGTATCTCATGAACAGGTACAGGTGTGTCACGATACTCACAGATTATGACAGTGCGGGTAAGAGGCTGAACAGGCGATTGACTGCGAGGCTTGAACGAGAAGGTGTGAAAGTGGAGCGCTACTACCGGGACAGGATAGGTAAGATCCTGGGCTTTCGTGGGATCCGGAATATAGAAGCCATTGCATCACTGACCCGAAGGGTTTAGCCGCGTCAGCATCTCCTTCAACTCGGTAACGCTGAACTGCCCGGGTGCCACACCCTCGTCTATGTACCCGTAGGTCAGAACCGAGCCGTATAAAGGCGCTATTACACGCAGATGCCGCCCCCAGTCGCCCATTCCAATAGCGATTATAGCACGACCCTCGCTCGATACCTGCTCAGTTAATCGGAGTAGATTCAACGACTCGAGCCGATTCCCCGGCGTCACTGCAACCTTCGCTATACTTGCTCCAGCACTGTACATAGCTTCTATAATCTCCAGTATCTCATCCTGAGCGGGCATACCGGTGAAATCGTGTAGCGAGATGATAACCGGGATATTCATCCGCTTTGCCATCTCTATCACATCCTCTTTACCTTCCGCAGCAAACTCAATGTCAACCGCATCCACCAGCCCGGTTGCAGTAATACCGAGTAGCATCTCGATTCGCTCAGCCTCCGTGCCAGTGAAAGAACCACCCTCCTCCTTGCTCCTGTTCGTAAGGATTACAGGCATATTAACACCCTTGAGGAATGCTTTTATATTCACATCGTCACGCTGCTCGGCACTCAGAAGGTCCAGCCTCAATTCTATTATCTCCGCTCCACTCGCCTTCGCACGCAATACCGCATCCACCGATAGATGCGTCAGCACAGCCGTTATAACAGGTACACGCCCTAACTCCACAGCCCCTATGTTAAGCATCCTGCTCATATATAGATATAACCCTTCGTTAAATTTATAAGGTGTCAGTGAATCTAAAAGGAGTTTTAAAGGGTGTATCAGGCGGAAACGAGATAAATAAGCTGATAAAATCCTATGACATCATCGGTGATATAATCATCATAAGAATTCGTCCGGAACTGGAATCAAAGAAGGATATTATTGCGGAAGCACTCCATAAGATTTACCCGCGGGTGAAGACCATTGCTACTGTGCCTCTTTATGCACATACACACGAACTCTATCGGACGAGGGAAGTTCATGTGATATGGGGCGATGAGAACCTGGAGACCATGCACAGAGAGAGCGGCTGCATCTTCAAAGTAGACCTCAGACATGTCTTCTTCTCTCCACGACTGGCTTACGAGAGGGTGCGAATCGCACGTAAAGTCGCACCCGGAGAGACAATAATAAACACGTTTTCAGGTGCAGGCTGTTTCTCCATTATCATAGCGAAATTCCAGCCCCAATCGAGGATTTATTCCATTGATGTGAATCCATACGCATATGAATATATGAAGGAGAATGTGGCACTGAACCGTGTGGAAGGGCAGGTGATACCCATTCTTGGGGATGCGAGTGAAGAACTGAGGAAGTTAGAGGGTGTTGCCGACCGTGTACTCATGCCATTGCCGGAGCATGCATATTCATTCCTGCCACTGGCGGTAAGAGCACTAAAAAGAGGAGGGGGCGTTATACACTATTACGACGTTTCTGCTGGTAAAAGAGGTGGTGATTTATTTAAAGTTCCTTTGGAGAGGGTAAGAGCTATAATCTCTTCCACTTTCGGCTCGTTGAGGATGGAAGTGGAGGATAGCAGGATTCTGCGTTCTGTCGCACCCCGGAAATATCATGTGGTCCTGGATCTGCGTGTAGCGAAGAGATGAACCCGCGAAGTGTTATATGGAAAAAGTGCAATCCATTGTTTCTTTCGCAAATCCCTGTTAGATGAGGAAGGTGATAGAACCGGATGTGAATCTCAGGCTTCTTTCCTGTCTGAGATTGTTCTCAGCTTTTTAAAGCCCTCTTCATCCAGTATTATAGCGAACCTCACCTCTACGGGCTCGAATTCATCTGCTTCACGGTCATGAGTATCCCGGAACTCCGCTTCTTACTTTTAAATGTTAAATATCAACCCGAAACTCATCAACACACCTGAAAATAGCGGTATCGTAAGATTATCGTCTATTACCACCCTCTGAACTTTAAAGGGCACACCATCCGCTATTGTGGCGCCGAGCGCGCCAAAAACTGCCACCGGTAATGAGCGAATAACTAAACAACCGATTATCAGGGATGTAATAAACATTACCAGCATCACTGCGGGCGGCTTCATCCTTTCTCCCTGCTTCTCAGGGTTATTGAGACTCATCACCTCACCGGCAAGGGCAGAAACAGCATCTCCTATCGCCAGCATGCAGATTGACGCAATGGCGATGCTCTTCTCGAAGATTAAAATGCTTATAAACGCGCCGATAACAAAAAATACATATGCACCGATCTTCTTCTGCTCCTTATTCCTGAGAAACGGCAATGAGACGACCCCACGAAATCGTAACCATTCAATGATAGAGATAATAAAAAGTGAAAGAACAAAGCCGATAATGATTAAATCCTTCTGTAATAAGAGATAAAGTATCGGAATTGCAATACCGCAGATATGCACAGATTTCCTCCTCGCTTCCTGCCTTAAAGCACTCAATTTGGTGTTTGGCATCTTTATACTTGACTTTCGCAGTTATATAAATAATGATTTCATTTCCGGGATATACGATAAAGAGATACGCAGATGCGAAAGAACTGGCGGACTACAAGTCGCGTGCGCCAAATAATCCACACAGAAACTGATGATGACTACAACGACGTTGTAAAAACTTTTGATGGGACGAGATAGGAGCTGAATAAAAAATTGTCGCTGCGTATTTCAAGGACCAGATGTATGAGCAGTCAAATCACAAGCTCTACTATCCGCGCATACGCGGGTCTCGTGATGAATATACCTATTAAGAGTCCGATTATAGTGACGATTGCGAGGCTCTGCAAAGTTCCGAGCGCCATGAATGCGAGTGCGAGCATCGCAACGATGGTTGTTGCTGCAGATGCGAATATTATGCTGTATGCAAATGATATGCGTTTCCGGTATATGGTTGCCGATTTGCCGCCTGATAGTACCTCATCTGTTATTATCACCATCTGATCCACACCGGTACCGATCACCGCGATTATACCTGCAATGCTCGGCAGATCCAGCTGCCATTTGCCGGCTGATAATACAAATGCGGATACAATCAGCAATGCAAATACGCCAACCGTGAGGTCGGTTACGGGATAATTCCACCATTTGAGAATCGAGCCTGTGAATAATAGCAGGAGGATGATACCCATTATGGCGATCGTAAGCCAGTTTATCACAGCTACCAGCCCCAGTATCAGTATTATCTCACTGAAGAGCCCGAAGAACATCGGTAGTATTATCCTCTTCTCCCTGTACCGGAGAGCAACCACGAGTGTAACGGATAAGAGTGCGAATAGAGCTGCGATGACAGCGCCTGTCCTGAATCTTATACCCAGATACGCAGGTACCTCACCGGAACCAATCACCTGCACGTTCACCGGCAGAGCACCTGCTTTCAGATGTATTATCAGTTCTTTCGCCCTCCTTAAGCCTTCGTCTCCTCTGCCTGTCTCCGCTATCAGTCTATAGACCGGTCCTGTTCGCAGTTCTTCTGCGAGTTCTTCTGCGAGTGGCCCGCTGTAAACCACCACATCATCGAGTAACATCGTCAATTCATGGTTCATGGGTTCGTCCACTGCATGATACTTTATCGCAGCGTCTCTGAGCGCATTGGCTCCTTTATCTGTGAGTGTAAATGGCGCACCCCATGGTGCGTCCTCGCTCTCGCTTCGCCTCTGCGGCACCATATCCACTCTACTTATCCCCTCCTGTCCATAGACTACATGTTCGGTGAAGTTCGCAATCTCACTGAGAGTATCTCCTTCCTGTATCTGTCCACCTGTGCCATTGGTCTGTATCCGTATCTCGAACCTGCCGGGTTTGCCCACCAGTGATTCCGCAGTCTTTATGTCTATACCCGCGAGGTCAACGATCAATAGATTACTGCCCGCAGTTCTCACCTTTATACTCGCCAGACCCAGCATGTTCAGTTTCCTCTCTATTATCCGTCGTGTCTCATCCCGTGTCTCACGTGTCAATCCTTCTTCAAAGTCCGGTTCACCATTCGGCTTCTTCGCTATCGTGGC
>JAODGP010000075.1:0-330 GCA_025464345.1 Methanosarcinales archaeon
CTTGAAAATAGGGCTTTCGGAGATACTGATTTTTATTCCTTTCCCGGCACATCTTTCACACCCTTAGCACGAAACTCCTTGTGAGTTCAAGTCACGAAAGTGTACCTGCTTTAATTTATAAACATTTAAGAAAAGTTTAATCGCTTGCTCGCTTCTTTCCCTGGCTATACCTCGTGAATTTCGTCCCCCTTCCGGTCGCTCAGATCGGCGGTTGTGCTGTAGGAATCCAGTGAATCGTAGCAGTTGGACGAAATAGACATCTAAATCAGGACCGTTTTTATAATTGTAAAACAAAGACAAATCATGTAAAAGCCAGCATGGATAAGGTCC
>JAODGP010000075.1:521-11707 GCA_025464345.1 Methanosarcinales archaeon
ATGATATGAGTTGCCCCCTATGAGCGAAGGTCCTTTCTCACGCGATAGTTAAGCACCAATGATAGGACCTTCGTTTGGTGGGTTCGTGAGTCAGTCGAAAAGCTAACAGTAAAACATGGCGCTTAGTTAGACAATTGATTATTATACCTTTATCCCATTAGGGGGTTTTTGAGATAGAGAATGTCAATGACGATGTCGGGGACATCAGGTACAGCCATCATCAGCCATGTCTCTCTGCTACTCGTATAACGCGATTCTCACCGGGTTTGCCCGCCCATTGCCAGCTCTTACCGAAATCCGGTGATGCTCTCAGGGTGTATTCGAACACACCAGAACCTGGCGGGCTTATCGTGCATTTGTAGATGTACTTATCGCCCTCTTTGGTTTCGAGATGCATGTTCTTTGGTCTCCAGTCACCGTTCTCCGTAGCGTTTGTCCAGACCTGCACAAGCACCTCTTCCAGTGGTACACCCTCACTCAGGCTCACCAGAGCCGTCACCTGGCAGCTCTCGCCCGGCATTAGAGTCACCACTTCGTTTAGCGCTCTTGTATCTTCTATCGCGATACAACCCTCCCTCTTCAGTGCTTCATCCCACTGCCTCAGGTATTCAGCTGCGGTGAGTCCCGCTTCCAGTATGCGGCTGAGGCGAACAGAAGTAGCCTGATACTCCGCCAGATCGGAAGGTTTCATCCCTATCAGCCTCTTAAGAACCGCGAGATAACTGTCTGGCTCTGGATTCGCAGGTATTGCAGTGTTACCCTCACCCGGTATCGCGAAGTTGATCATCTCGCCCTGTGCCTGGATGATACCCTCTTTGTATGGTGGTCCGAGTACGAGTCCAGCATTCGCGGATATGTCCGCTTCGGTATAGCCCGCCGCCTCGGTACCACGATCCGAATCCTGAACCTGTATATCAGTAACAGCTAAAAGCGCTATCTGCTCCTCTATCGTGAATCTACCCGACAGTATGAACTTACCGGTGTAGTTCCTGGCATTCAGCCGGTTCTGAAGCTCTTTCAGACCCGCGTATAACCTCCTGCTACCTTCTTCCGGCTGCACATTGCCAAAGATGATGACCTGTGCACCCATTTTCACCAGCGCTTCGATGTTATCATCGGTGAATGCGCGCTTACGACCCGCTTTCTCAGCCACCAGCCTGCCAGAATAAGAGATCACAGGCTGATAAGGATTCAACCCGAATTTCACCTTCGCCATGCGTTTCGCAGCCAATATCTGCCATGGCTCAGGGCAATTGATATTCGCATCAGGGAATAAGCTCAAAAATACCTTGCGGAATTCGCCTGCCGTATAACTCCGATCATCACCATTGGTTATGGATACCATCGGTACACCTTCATCATAGCCCTTCACCTCCTCCACCTGTAGCTCGCTCACACCATTCACACCATCTGCGGATCTTATCCCTCCACTGCTTATATCTACCACACCCGCACGCATAAACCACCATTTCATCGAGTCGGGAACGCCCCACCTGTTCAATATCCGCGTTCCTTCCTCCTTACTGAATATCCCCCGGTTACCATATGTATGAGTGGTGAACCAGAACAGAGCTTCGTTCATGAAATCCGGAGCTTCTATAAACCTCAGTACATTTACCAGTGCGGTCTGAGCCTCATTTGTATGTATGACAGGTGGCATGTATCTCCCCACGCCGTTATTAAATGCCCTCTCCTCCTCCATCATGATCAATCTAAACGCAGCACGTGAGAAGAACTCGGAGAAGTCCTCCCAGCTCGTATGTTCGCCACCGAAGTAATATAGCAGCCTCACATAATAGTTCGCACTATCACGGATGAGAAATACTCGTATCCCCTCATCTACTGTCTCACCTGAATAGACGATCGCCTCCACCTGCTCACCGCCAACCGTCACATCAAACCGTGTGTACTCTTTTATGTTCTTTATCACCCTGCCCCAGTCCAGCGGCTCAATCCTGTCCTCTCCTCCTCGACAGCGCATACCATACGGGAAGTAAGGCTCGATATGGATCAAATCCGCATCATTCCCGATGAGTCGCTTGAGTGCTCTGCCATGGTTGCGCATCACACGTTTCAGACCGCCACCTTCCCGCCCGGGATGCCATATCTCGCACGCTATCTGATATATACGGCGACCAGCAACGAGCGGAGCATTATCCCGCAGCCAGTTCTTCATGGGCTGTTCGCCCGCGATCATAAGGATCGAATTTATCAACGGGTCAGTCCGCAGCGAGGGACCTGTATCAGCGAGGATGGAGACCAGTTTCGCCTGCTCCTCCGGGGTCAGTAGCGTCACCGCTTTTAGCACCGGCCAGCGTGCCTCTATCGGATGTTGTGACTTTATGTTGGTGGTCCATGACAGCAGTTTGATGAAATTGAGTAACGCATTATAATCATCAAGCCGTGCTTTTATGTTACGTGCCAGCCATTTACAGTCGGAATTTAAGATAGCCAGTTCCTCAAGTCTCAGCTTCGGCTTGTACAGTAAGGCTCTTATCATATCTGCTCGTACCCTGAACCCATGCGCGATGAACGCGTCGTTCACCGCAGCTATAACGGTATCCTCGTCAACCAGCGTTTCGACGCCGAACTGCTCCACCAGTCTCACCACCGTCTGCGATATCAAATTCTGCAGATACCACTCCGGCGATAATTCACCAAGAGCTTTGACTTCCACTGCCTGCACCGTCGGTTCTTCTACATCACTATTCATTCCGCATAGCGCCCTCGATGGCGTTCTCCCATTTCCTGATTTTAGTCAATATCGCCCTCGCTTCTATCATAGAGAAAGGGATCCTGCGACTGAAGAGTGTCTCACGGCATCGTCTCATATCTGCCGCAATGCCATGAAAACGCTTATCCTGGCTCAGAATGGACTCTATCACTTTAAGAACCTCAGGCATCCGCTCCGCATTCGATAGCCCGGTCTCTATCAGATGAGAAATTGTACCTCTCAAATCCGACGGATTATCAAGTATATATACTATCTCAAGCCGCTTCATGCCCCGGATGAAAATCTCATCGTGAATGAAAACACAGAGATTATCCCTCATCTCTCTTCTATCTATTGTGGGATCCTAATAAATAGCTTGCGCTCATCTTTACCCGGCTCATACCTTATTTTCACATGCTGTCGGGCATCAAAAAAGTTTCATTCAATCAGGAGCAATCCGAAGAAGGTTATCTCTTCATAAGGCGACGTGCGTACCTCTATCTCATAACCCACCTTCCTTACCGTCTTATACACATCAATTCCACACGCTTCCATTGACGGTCTTGCGCGATCCTGATGCTCACAGAATCTCTTCGCGGCTGGATCCAGAACAAAACCCTCCCTCTCCGGCAGGCAATCAGCGCAATATGAACATGGGAGTGCACCCATCGCGAACGCTTTGTAATAGCCAGAGAGAAATGCATGCCGCTCCAATTCAAACATCGTATTGTGCATCTTCAATATCGCATTCCACAGGAAATGATGGATGTGCGCAGGTGGAACCTTCATATTCGGCTGTACATCTTTAAATCTCGCGATAAGCGCTTTTTCATACCCCCTTAAGAGCTTCCTCGTCTCTTCCGGCGTTGGCGTATAAGGCGGGCAGGTGAGATGCTTACCGTATGCTTTACAGCCATACCGGCATTTCCAGCGCACCCAATCGGCTACTTCTATCTCTCTCGCGGGAATCAATCTAAAATCTTCGTGTATCACTTTTAATTCCTGTAAAAGCGTATCGAAACTTTTCTTCATTACCTTCTTTGATTTACTCTTATTCAATAGTACTCTTATAGTCCCCAATTATTTTAACTTTCCATCTTTGCTGCGCCATCTATATTGGAATGTGGTTTGGCACATATTTTCCTTGAGTCTGGCGAGTTATACTCAGAAGTACTGACTCTTTACCCCAGCAGGCAAAGCAGAGCACAGTCTTATTGCGGGTAAGAGCCCGTGCGAATGGTGTAGTAGTATGGTTAATGGAATAACAGACCTGTCGAAGTAGATGTTGTGCCTGTCGCCTGTATACATGTTCGCCTGCGCCTTTACAGGGATGAGTGTAGAGTTTGGTTGCAATAGCGGTATGATTGGGTTTGATTATGCCTGTATGGCTTCCCATTATTTAAAGACAAAGTAATGTAAAAGCCAACATGGTAATGTAAAAGCCAACATGGATAGGGTGCGCACCGGTTGGCTCTTGAAATACGAGGAAAAGGTGTACATATGGTAATATTGTATGGTCGGTTGAGTAACAACTATGATAGGAGTTGATCCTCTGTCTCTTCCACCTGAGGCTGGCGTTTTTATCGTCTTTAGCATCCTTTATCCCTGAATGATTTATATTATATAAAAAATAAAAAATTCACATCAAGAAGTTGAGGGTAAGGGCAGGAAGAAGCGGAGGTAGAGATGCGATACCTGAAACGAAGTGGTAAAAGAGGCAGAAGAAGCAGGTTACATGAAGATGTAGACCCTTTAACCGGTGTTGCGAACCTCTTTGATGTGGCGATGATATTTGCGCTCGGGCTGATGGTGATGGTGCTGATGTACATGGGAGCACAGGAGGCACTCACGAATCCGGAGAAGATGAAAGAGATAATCGAACGTGGTAAGCTGATGGAGATGACGCCAACGGATCAGGTGGTCACAATTACCGGCGATATACATGAGTCTGGTGTGTTATACGAGGTGAAGCAGCCGGGTGGGGAGTCAGCATATATACTGGTGAACGAGACAGAAGAAGCCGGCGGATAGATACCTATTTCTTCTGCTTCATTAACAGGTAGTAAGATGCTCGAGTGCGTACGAATAATAGCGATAGCAATGGTCCCTTTTGGTGAATTGCGTGCATCTATCCCGACAGGGCTGATCATCTATCAGATGGCGCCTTTGCAGGTGTTCCTCCTATCAGTAATCGGTAACATATTACCGGTTGTGCCATTGCTCCTCTTTCTTGAGCCGGTCTCCAGATGGTTGCGAAGATACAGGATCTTTGACCGGTTCTTCGAGTGGCTATTCGCGAGAACAAGGCGATATAGCAACAGTATAGATAAATACGGCTCTCTGGGACTGATACCCTTCGTCGCTATCCCCCTGCCTGTAACAGGTGCGTGGACTGCGAGTGCAGTGGCATTTGTATTTGGCATCAGGTTTCGATATGCGTTTGGTGCGATCCTCGCGGGTGTAATGATTGCAGGAGTAATAGTGACGCTCTCGTGCATGGGTGTTCTGGTATGCATACAATGATGAAAGGATCTTATGTATTGATAATAGAGAACAGCAGAGATAAGGCGATAGAGATAGGCAAACTGGGCAGAATTGACTTCAAGCCGGGTTTTTATGCCTATGTCGGCTCTGCTCTATCCGGGTTGGAGCACAGGATAGAGCGGCACCTGCGGCGTGAGAAGAGATTGCACTGGCATATAGATTATCTGCTCTCGGATCCCGATATTAAAGTAGCTGGTGTTATTTACAAAGAAGCGGCAAAGCGTGAGGAATGTGAAATAGCAACGATGCTGCGAGCGCACTTCGCGGCTATAAAAGGTTTTGGATGCAGTGATTGCAAATGTGAAAGCCATTTGTTCTTCTGTGATAGTCATGACAGGCTCTCTGAGACTGTGTATCGCAGTTTCCAGGCTCTAAGCGAAGGGAATCAGAAGACCTACCGGGTCTCTTTTGATCCACTTGAAGCGCGATAGCTGCGGTGCGCGACAAAAAACACCCCTGCGCGAAATACCAAAAACTTTAACTCCTCATGAATGTTTGATTTTAATAGGAATAACAATTATAATCAGGCAGAAAGAGATGACCGCCACACCGCAGACCAGAGCAAAAATCTCAGCGATGGAGAAGGTAGGGCTGGCTATTGCTTTACTCATAGCAATACTCTTGATCGGCTTTTCACTATTTTCTCTGTTGATAGATATAACTTTAAAATTCGACCTTTACGGCATTGTAACCGATTTAATATTCCTCGCCATCGGTATCTCACTCGGTTATTTCTCCATTCGCATATACAAGAAATCGGTCTATTACGAGGGGTTGGTGAGTTCAGCTTTTGATGAGGGGGTATATAAGCGATTGGAGCCGGTGCTGAGGAAAGTTGCAGAGGCGAGTGTCAAGATGGAGGATTTAGATACTCGCTTGAACATGATTGACCGAAAGGTTCAAATGGTGATAGACGAGCAGGTGAAGACGGAAAAGAGTCCACGGTCAGAAGTAGAAAAAGCCATTGCTCCCGGAACTTCTATTGGGTTTGCAGTAAAAACGGTTTTCTTGACCATAATCACGATGTCCGGTTTCCTGTTCATGATATACACCTCAATTGGTGCGGTACATTTCGCTACTCTCGCTTTTTACATCCTGTGGTGGCTGCTCATAACTTCTGAATATGAGCTCTTTGATAACACGACTGCATGGGTGATTATTTTTGTACCCATCCTTATTGTCCCTGTGGGCTTTATGATCCTCGATGCCTTTATGGAGATAAACAATGTGATTGCTCTTTTCTATGCGTTCCTCGCTTTATACGCATTTTTATACTATTCATGGGCGGTATACGAGACGAAAGGTACACTGCCATTTAACCTCTACCTCGGGCTTAAAACCAGACACAGGTGAATCCACGCTGAAACGTGGAGATGAGCGAAGATGATAAGTAAATAGATGAGGCTGAGACCGGTAATAGAAGAAGCTGCACTGGTGGTGGAGAATAGATTAAGAACACTGGTGGTTGCAGACCTGCATATGGGGATAGAGGCGGAATTGCGTCAGAGGGGGATAAATATCGGCAGTCAAACAGAGAGACTCATGGAAAGGATATTGAACTGCATCAAAGAGACCGCTCCCGATGCTATTGTCCTGCTTGGTGATATAAAGCATGCAGTACCGGGTATTTCGTTTCGCGACAGGAGAGAGATACCACAATTTCTCGCGACCATTGCTGAGTATGCACCTGTACATGTGGTCAAGGGTAACCACGACTCGCAGTTAGAAGGGCTTCTACCTGATACGAGCATGCACACTATACAGGTGGAAAGAACGAGAGGATTCGTATTTGACGGTGCCGGCTATGTACACGGGCACACATGGCCAGCCAGGGAGCTTTTCTCTGCTGAATACATCATTATTGCACACAATCATCCCATGATTCGTCTTATGAGTCGAAGTACGAGTTATACAAAGCTTATGAGCGTCTGGATTCGCGCCAGGTGCGATTATGACGCTGTTATGAGATATTACAGGGATATGGAGCGCGATAAAGAACACTGGCACGATCCATGGGTGATAATAATGCCTGCGTTTAATGAGATATGTGGCGGTGTAGCGGTAAACGCACCCGATTCGAAGCTTATGGGACCCATTGCGTCGAAACTCATACTCACACATACAATGGAAGCTTATCTGCTCGATGGCACATATATCGGTAGAGTAATGGATCTGTTATAAAAGCTTTCTTTATCTGTTCTCTGCTCCTATCGAATAAATTTGCTATTTATATCGTATGTGGGCAGAATGAGAGCGAGGGAGAATACAGGGTATAGGTTTAAGCGGAAATCTTTTTGGTCCGCGGGATGCAACAATTGATGTAAACATTCTTACCGTCCTCCTTTATGCCTGGCTTTCATTCTCAGGTTCTTGGAGTTGCATTTACGGCATCTCGTTGCTCTGAGTGCATTCCTCGCTTTACAGTCCATACATATCTTCACGCGGAATAACCGCGCCTCCGCCTCTGGAAACCGCGCCATTGCACCTTCACCTCTATTATCCTAACAGTTCAATAAAAATAAATAGCACATTAATATAATACATTGATGGACCAGAATGAAATAACAAGTAGAGATCGTGCGCTCTTTGAGGCTGGTATCAAATTGGGTGCGCTGTATCATCAGTTCATGGGCATGCCAGTGAGCATTGAGACGGTGGACAGGCTGGAATCTGCGATAGAGAAGAGCGTTTCACTCCAGCCATGGGTGGATCTCGTTAAGGTCAGAATAGACCGGGAGAAGTTGCGGGCTAATGAGAATCAATTCAAGTATTGCGAGTTGAGCGGCGAGATGCTGGATGTGGAGGTGGTGGTGACTTACGATCACGTTGAAGTGCATGCGCGAATACGTTACGATGAAGAGATGAGATACCCGCTGATGCGCATAGAGAAGGTATCAACAGTATGAGCCACGTCTGAGGAAGTTGTAGATCAGTCGTGCGGTATCCTCTACCAGGTCCAGCGCCTCGGGCAATATAATGAATACCAGATAAGCAATGATGATCAACGAGATTAGCACACCCACACGCGCAATCTCACCGTGTGCCACCATGAAGCTGTTAACGGGCGACCCGAACCACTGCCCGTAGTATGCCATGCACACGAAAGTGTTCCTTATGAGATTCAAGCCGTAGATGACCGGCACAGATACCATAAACGCCTTTGTCTTACGGCTCAAATCCGCATCCACACCGAATATCAGCCCGGTGAATAGAACAATACTCTGTATCGCGGTACATGCGAGTACGATCTCAACAGGCTTGTATACCTCGTGGAATGCGCTGCTTGTAGAATAAATATAAGCCGGCGGTACCAGATAGACACCACTGCCAGAGAGATTCACAAGCAATGCGGTCAGTCTGGCAGTATAGAGAATGAGAGCGTCACCAAGAACGTTCAGCACAGCGAACGGGAAATATAATACCGCACTGATAAACGCCACCTTTGTCACCATAAAAAGAGTGTCCATTATCCTGCGGTCCTTATAGATGTTCAATCGCCTCTCATTTGCTGCTGCAATTGCGATGTAATCCCACGTTCTGGTGACCAATCGCCATTTGTTATTCCTCAATGCCCTGACACACTCCGGTATATGTAACTTCCGGGCTTTAAATACGCTTCTCAGCTCGTCCGATATTACACCCCTCTCCAGCTCCTCTCTGTATCTTATATCCGTGCTGAACAACAGCAGAAGAGCGTCATTGCTCGTTATAAGGATTAGAACAGCGAGGATAACAGCGAAGACGAGGAAGACAAACGCCATACAGGCGTCAAAGTACTCGCTGCGTGCGATAAAATCAGCGGCATCGAAGTAGCAGTAACCCGCGAAGAAGAGCCAGCCAGCAGCTGCGGAGAAGCAAGAAAAAGGCTCTTTACGCCCCCGTACCACCACTGCAATAAGGAATAAAGCAATCGCAATAAATGGCAAGACCGATTTGATCAACATTTATGCAGCTACCAGCTCAGCTCCCTTATCCACGACTATTCGTGTAGGCGAAGGGAATTTATAGCTCGCCCTTCTCAAAGCCTCCTTCGCTGCATTGAAATTCTGCTCTTCTACCCAGACGCTCATCACCCGCTGCCCTGGCTTTATCCGCGCTGCAGTCCCCACTGCTTTACCGAAAGCGTGTCGCATACCACTCGATACACGATCTGCGCCCGCACCGGAAGCTATTTTGTTCTCCCTCAGTACATGATGCGGATACACCCTGATCTTCAGGTAGTAATTATTCCTGCCAACGTTCTTTACAAGATACCTGTTAGCGAAGATTCGCGCTGCTTCCAGTGCATTATGCCTTATCTGCACCGCTTCCTTGATTACCAGAGATACAGAAACCGGATATTCACGCCTGGGATTACCCATATCGAATATCGTTATCTTGCTACCCGGCACTCCACCCATATATTCCCTCCGCACATACGCCGGTCCTGATATCCGCGTGTAAGCGCGACCTGGTTTCAGTCCCATCTCATCTTAACTTTGATCCGGAGAATATATAAATACAAGGTTGAAAGAATGAGTGTTCAGCGTACTTCCACGCCCTCCTCCTCCGACTTCCTCGCAGCGCCGGGCTGCCGCTTCAACTTCTCCGGTACCTTCACTCTCAGCACATTTGTAGACCGAACATGATAGACCGGATCGCCAGTCATCGGGTCGTATTCCTCTGTGCGAACTATACTGCTCACTATCGTCTTGAACTTCAGTATCGTACCATCCTCCAGCTTGTATTCATTCCAATCCTCTCTTATCGTCTCAAAATCGATATCCATCGCTTCTATCATCCTTCCATCGGGCAATCGCACTTTCAAATCTCTTCACCCTCCTCCGTTATTATAAATGCCTCCTATATATTAAACCTTGTCTCCAAACATCTTCAGTACCTCCTCCAGACTGTTTATGATGTACCTGTGCCATTTATTCGTGCTCCCGCTTCTATCAAGGAAATAAGCATTTATGCCGATCTCACGCGGGTTCAGGAAATCAAATACCCAGTGATCGCCGACATGAACCATCTGATGGGGCTCTACATTCAGGATCTGGCATACACGGGTATAGAAACTGTTGGATTTCTTGACTTCACCGAAATGAGAGGTGGCGGAGAAGATATGTGAGAACAGGCGTCTGATTACCGGTGGGATCTGGAATTCAATGAATTCCATGGTGGCATTTGAACTTATTACAAGGTCATAACCGGCAGATCTCAGCTCTTTCAAAACATGCTCCACATCTTCGTATACGTGTACTTCATTTCTGTATCTCGTGAAGAGCTCCTCAGGGGTCAGTTCCAGCCCATACTTACGCAGCCAGTAGTCTATCCGGTACCATTCGATACTCTCATCTCCCACTCGCTCGTAATCGCTCTTTATTATCGCGTAGGCGTCTTCAATACTCAAACCTTTCTGCTCAGCATACGCTTCCGGGATACCACGCAACCATACAGCGTCTGTAAAGCTCTTGCTCACCAGTGTACCATCTACATCGAAAGAGAAGACCTTCACATCCTCTTCTGTTGCCATCTCAACCACCTGTATTATCTCTGATACGATGCAACGAGCAAAACACCCTCTTCCTCCGCCAGTTCACTACCGCTCGGGTGTACAAGGAAACCAAACATCACCTTGAACACCTCACCTATGGTACCGAGCTTCTTTACCGTATTGACAAAATTCTCCACTTCTCGCCTGTATATCCTCGTCTTCGCTTCACCCAGTATGATAATCCGCCTGCCGTTCCTCTTACCCACGCCATAGAGGTTAAATTCTATCTCCTCATCGTCTACCGTGAAGAACCTTCTCCCGAGTTCACCCTCTATATCTATATCAAAGTGTCGTTTGAGATATCCCGGTAGGACTACTCTGCCAATGTCCTCAATGCCGAATCCTATGGTATCACTCAGTTTTCCTACTTCCACCGAGAGCTCACGATGCGCT
>JAODGP010000075.1:11933-26585 GCA_025464345.1 Methanosarcinales archaeon
TCAGTCTTAGCCTGCGCCTCCGTCAATCGCTCTATCGCATTTCGCAATCCATTGAAATCTTCCCGCGTTACACGGATATCTCTCATGCGATCGTCCACTATTGTTACAATCGCCCGGTACAGCTCTGCTGTCACACCCGCTTTATCACTACTCACCGCCATCTTATTTCAATTATGAGAGAGTATCAAATAAATTTTTAGTTTGCCCGGTCGTGTCCACCTTTTATTGATCCGGGGGTAAGAAGAAGTGCAGGTTATGCTATGCGAATTGATAATACGAATTGAACAATATTGTACATTCTGGTCTGGCAGGTGGGGAAAAACGAGAGAGCTCACGCTAATTGATTCTTCCCGATCAGTCTACTACCGCCGTTTCTGACAGATCCCTGAATAGGTAATCCGTAACCTCCTCACAGTGTTCCCCTGCCCTTTTGAGCCAGCTTGCTACGGTGTCTTTGTTCACACCCATTGCCCTCGCTGTGCCCCTTATACTGCCCTTCTCTACGAGCATTGCCAATGCTCGCAAGACCGTTTCCTTTGGCGTGTGCAGACCGAAAAAATAGCAACTTATATATATGATGAATACAGAGGAGAGTCTAAGGGAGTGTGATGGAGAAATGCCAGCAGTAGTAGATCTGGATAAGTGTGATGGCTGTAAAGGAAGGAAAGAGAAAGGAACGAGCATGTGTATGGAGGAGTGCCCGGTGGAGGCGATAAGTCTGGTCGAGGAGCCAGATCCGAGCAATGCCCCACATGGACGGGAGCAGCATGCAGAGATAAACGCCGAGGAATGTACCGACTGCGAGGTCTGCGTGGATGTATGCGAGCAGGGCGCAATAAGCATGGTGGAAGCAAGTGAGTGAGAGACGTGAAGATAGAGCGAATAGAGGTGAGGAATCCGGAAGGTAAGCAGGTGATAATAGGGCAGGGTAATTTCACCATCTTCGCCTGTGACGACATCTTCAGAGCTCTATTGACCGCTGTACCGGGTCTGAAATGCGCAGTCGCAATGAACGAAGCGGCGCCGAAATTGACACGCGTTACTGGCAATGACGAAGGTCTGAAGCGGTTAGCAGGTGAGAATAGCCTCCGGATAGGGGCTTCTCACTCATTTTTTATTATCTTCGAGAATGCATTCCCTATAAATGTTCTTGGCGTTTTGAAATCGCATCCCGCTGTCGCTAATATCTATGCGGCATCAGCGAACCCGCTGGAAGTGATAGTGGCGGAGACTGAGCTGGGTCGCGCAGTGCTCGGCGTGGTTGATGGCACGGCAGTGGAGCGAATAGAGACAGAAGCGGAGAAGGAGGAGCGGAGAGAACTGTGCGCCAGGCTCGGTTATTCAGTTAAATGAGGATAACATTCAGAGATGGTCGAACGATCGATGCGGAACCTGTTGCAGGTCGGACTTTATTATCCTATCTACAGGAGCTGGGCATAGCGATAGAGGCTTCCTGTGGTGGCGATGGCAAATGCGGGCAGTGCATAGTGGAAGTTAATGCACCGCATGGGGCATTATCCGAACCCACGGAATCGGAAAGAAGGTTCATCACCGGCAACCAGCGGCTCGCCTGTCAGGCTCGGATACTGAGAACCGATGTGCCGATATACGTTGCTGTACCTGAGCGAGTATATTACGTCCTGGAATCGGGTGAGTATAAGTGGATACCGATAGAACCCCATGTATATCGAGAAGCGAACCATGTATTTTACAACTCCTCTCGCATTGGTGATTATACAGGTGCGCTGCACGGTATCGCCCTTGATATCGGCACAACCACACTCGCAAGCTATCTGATAGACCTGGAGACGGGCGAGGTGGTGAGTAAGAGCTCGATGGAGAACCCGCAGACGAAATACGGCAATAACGTAATCTCAAGGATAGAATTTGCGAAGAACGGGCAGCATATACTGGTAAAAGAGATAAGAGCCGCAGTTAACGATATGATAGCCTCCATGACCGGTGGTAAGTGCGAAACCGTCTATGAACTGGTTGTGGTCGGCAATCCGGTGATGCGAAACCTCTTCTTCGACCTGCCCGTTCAGTCGCTGGGTAAGGCGCCGTATGAACCTGAGAGCACGGACGCAGTGCTGAGAACGGCGAAGGAGCTACAGCTCACGATGAATCCGGAGGCGAGGGTTTACGGACTGCCACTGATAGGCAGTTTCGTCGGTGCCGATGCGCTCGCAGTGGTGCTTGCGACCGGTATGTATCTCGGCAGGGAGATATGCATGGCGATAGATGTGGGGACAAACACCGAGATAGTGCTTGGTAACCGTGAACGGCTGATAGCGACCTCAGCGGCGGCTGGTCCCGCTTTTGAGGGCGCCAGTATCTCATGTGGCACGGGCGGTGTAAAAGGAGCGATAAAGGAGGTGCGAATAGGCGCTGATGGTAAAGTAGAATATAATACGATAGGCGATGCACCACCGATTGGCATCTGTGGCTCAGGTCTGATAGACGCCCTGGCGGAGTTACTCGAACACGGGATGATAGACGGTAGAGGCAAGTTCAGGCAAGATCAGAAGGAATTAAGGATAACCGGGGGCATAAAGCTCCTGGAGACCGATATAGACCAGCTCAACCTCGCCAAAACCGCTGTTGCGGTCGGTATAAACGTCCTGCTCGATAAATATGGCATTGAGCTCGGGGATATAGATACGATATACCTTGCAGGCGGGTTCGTCAATTTCACGAACACGGCGAATGCGATTCGTATAGGACTGCTGCCCCACGTTCCGGGAGAGCGAATGAAGAAGGTCGGCAATGCCGCACTGGAAGGAGCCAGGCAGGCACTCATCTCAAAGCATAAGCGCGCGGATGCGGAAGAGGTTGCGAAACGGATAGAGCATATAAAGCTGGAAGAAGAGGCGGATTTCATGGAGAAGTTCGTCACCGAGCTGTACTTCCAGAATTATCTCGAGTGATGAGCCGCGAATAGACCGACTGTATCTTCTGCTCTGCACTCGCTTCCTTATCCCGCCTCTCGTCTATCCTCAAACTCGTAACTACACGCATCGCACCCCGTGCAAATACTGACTCGTGCACGGCTTTTAATGCATTCAATACCACATCCATGCTATCAGCCTCGAATACAGTGCCCATTGCGGTAAGCTGGGGCTTCAAACCGAGGTTACGCAGTTCAGCCACCGCTCCCGCTACATATTCACTCACGCCCGGCGTGCCTGTTCCGATGGGGATGACCGTGATTTCTGCGATTATCATGATTATACCATACGCATGTAGAAGTAAATTTATATGGGCTATTCTTATTAGCCAGTAGCTGATATGAGAGCGCTATACATAGGCAGGTTTCAACCTTACCACCTGGGTCATCATGCGGTGATAAAACAGATAGCATCGGAAGCGGAGGAGGTGATAATATGCATCGGCTCCGCACAGAGGAGTCACGAGCTGGATAATCCATTCACCGCGGGCGAGCGGTATATGATGATCTCGAAATCCCTGAGGGAGGAGGGCATACTCAACTTCTACATCGTGCCCGTTCTGGACGTGAACTGGAATGCGGTATGGGTCTCGCATGTCGAATCCTTGATACCACCGGTCGAGATCGTATATACGAACAATCCACTGATAGAGCGTTTATTTAAGGAGCGGGGTTATGAGGTGCGGACACCCATGCTGTTCAATCGTAGTGAATATTCGGGCAACGAGATAAGGCGAAGGATGCTGAATAACGAGGACTGGGAGTGCCTGGTGCCACGTGCGGTTGTTACAGTGATAAAGGAGATAGATGGTATGAGCCGACTTCGTGAGCTGACCAGGCGGGACGAGTGAATGACATATAATGCATATTATATGACATATGGGATGAGAGCGCTCAGAATCGGCGTATCTCTGCTTTAACGGCGCATCAGACCCCGCCCCAGGATTATATGACATTGTGGCGCAGGATTATATGACATGCAGAACCACTCACGTATTTGCCGTATGACCGATTTTCTCATGCCTGTACATGAAATACTATTAAATGCTGAAAATATTGCGTTATATTGCAAATATGAGGATGGTTTCGGGACCACGATAGCCACAAGTTTATAATGTTATCATATCTATAATTTTCTTAAATGACACACCATATAAGGCGGGAGATATTACCATTCACAGCGATTGTGGGGCAGGAGCGGATGAAGCGCGCGCTCATACTCAATGCCATCAATCCACGTATAGGCGGTGTGCTGATAAGGGGTGAGAAGGGAACGGCGAAGTCCACCGCTGTGCGTGCACTTGCGGAACTCCTGCCCGAGATAGAGGTGGTGAAGGGCTGTCCGTTCAATTGCAACCCGTATGACGAGCGAGAGATGTGCGATCTGTGTTATGCGAGGCGAGCGAATGGCGATGAGCTGGAGACGGAGAGGAGACGTATGTGGGTTGTTGACCTCCCGCTCGGCGCGACAGAGGATAGGGTAGTGGGCTCAATAGATGTAGAGCGAGCGATAAAAGAGGGCATAAAGGCGCTGGAGCCCGGTATTCTCGCAGCTGCGAATCGTGGCATACTCTACATTGATGAGGTGAATCTCCTGGACGACCACGTTGCCGATGTCATCCTGGATTCCGCGGCGATGTCAGTGAATGTTGTGGAACGTGAAGGTGTCTCGGTCTCGCATCCCGCAAGGTTCATCCTCGTGGGCACGATGAACCCCGAGGAAGGAGAACTCAGACCACAGCTGCTTGACAGGTTCGGTCTGCAGGCGAATGTGGAGAGTATAGATGATGCAGCGAAGCGAGTGGAGATAGTGAAACAGGTGGAGAGTTTTGAGAGAGACCCGGAAGAGTTCAGGGACCGGTACAGGGCGAAGCAGGCGGAATTGCGTGATAAGATCGTGCATGCGAAGCAGATACTGAAGGAAGTGGAGATGGGTGATGACCTGCTGGAACTGGCGGCTGAGACATGCATCAAGCTCGGTGTGGGGACGCACAGGGCGGAGATAGTGATAAGCAGGACGGCGAGAGCGATTGCAGCGTTCGATGAGAGGAAAGAAGTCACTCCTGATGACGTGAAGGAGGCGATGGAACTCGCACTACCGCACAGGATGCGGAAAAAGCCGTTTGAAACGGCAGCACTGGAACTGAGCAAACTTGAAGATACGCTGCAGGAGCTGAAACATGAGCATAAAGACAGGCATGAGCATGGAAGCGAGTCTGGAGCGGATATGAAGCGGGACGATACGGCGAGCGAGTCCGAGAATGAGCGAGTATTTGAGATAGGTGAGCCGATAGATGCGAAAGCGGTGAGGCATGAGATGCGGAATACAAGAAGATATCGTAATGGCACGGGGAGAAGAATACCCTCGCTATCAATCCGGAGGGGTAGATACATCCGCCACAGATACCCGAAGAATGATGGCGTAAAAGATATAGCGCTGGATGCCACCATCAGAGCTGCTGCACCATATCAGAGCAGGCGCGGAGGGGGTTCCGATCTGGCAGTTGTGATAAGGACTGAGGACATCCGTGAGAAGGTACGCATGTGCAGGGTATCAACGGCGACGATGTTCGTTGTGGATGCTTCGGGCTCTATGGGTGCGGAGCAGCGGATGACGAGTGCGAAAGGTGCGGTATTCTCATTATTGCTCGATGCATATCAGCATCGGGACAAGATAGGACTGGTGGCATTCAGGGGTACTCACGCGGATGTACTGCTACCGCTGTGCTCAAGTGCTGATCTGGCATACAGGAGCCTGAGGGCACTCCCGACCGGTGGGCGGACACCACTGGCTGCGGGGCTCGAGAAGGGTATAAACATGCTCATTGCGGAACGGGCGAGGAATGAGAATGTAATACCGGTACTGGTATTATTATCAGATGGTAGAGCGAACGTCAGCAGAGGAATGGCAGATATAAAGGCTGAGATACGTGCTATGGCGGAATATGCACGTGATAATGGCATACATACGATCGTGATAGACACAGAATCGGTCAGCAGTTCATTCATCCAGATGCAGCTGGGCTATTGCCGTGAGATTGCTGCCTATTCGGGTGGTAACTACTACCCGATTGCAGATTTGACACCAGAGCATGTGCAGGAGATAGTGAGAGCGGAGCGAAGAAGTTTGTTAGAGTGAGGTGCTATAAGCTCTTATTCTTTCTCCAGGTTCTATACACCTCTCGCTGCACTATGTACCGCATTATCTCATTCGTACCCGCGGGTATCATTGACAGACGTGCCATTCTGAACGCCCATTCCGCGGGATATTCGGACAGACCCCTACCACCCAGTATCTGGAGTGTGTTATGAGCGGTCTCGAAAAACGCCTCGGAAGCGAGTAGTTTCGACATTGCGGATTCCTTCTCAGCGCTATAGCCCGCGTCTAACAGCCTCGTGGTATGATAGACCATCAATCTCGCAGCCGCGAGTTTCGTCATCATATCCGCGACTTTGAAATTCACCGCCTCAAAACGGCTTATCGTGGTGCCAAACTGCTCTCGTTGCATGGAATAGTCCAGTGCGAGTTCGGCTACCGGTCTCGCCTCGCCCACGAGCATTGCGGCATACAGCACCCGTTCGATAGCAAGCTCATCAAATAATATCCGGACTCCTTCGTTCACACTGCCAAGTACGTTCTTTTTTGGAACTCGCAACCCCTCAAACTTCAGATGAGAGTTGACCGTGCCGGGGAATCCACCAAGCAGTTTGTAATCCTCTGCTATTATACGTGGCTGTTCCACAATAAACGCGCTCATACCACGTGCAGGCTCAACATCTGGATCCGTCCGTGCCCATACTATGATTATATCCGCTTTACTGCCGTTGGTTATGTTCCTCTTCTCACCACTCAGCACATAATAATCGCCTTCCAGATGCGCATGCGTTCTGATGCGCATAACGTCACTACCCGCTTCAGGCTCGGTTATCGCAATTGCACCTATCTTCGCACCGGTTCGCATTGCATCCAGGATCCTATCCTTCTGCTCTTCTGTTCCGAACCTGGCAATGGTTGCATAAACATACGAGGATGTGGAATGTATCCACGCAAGGGGCACGCATGCAGCACCGAGCTCTTCCGCCAGTATCGCCTCGCATGTGAGACTACCCAGTCCACCATATTCCGGCGGTAATACCGGTGCCAGCAAGCCCGCTTCGCCGAGTGCATTGTACAGCTCACGGGGATAAAAATCTCGCTCGTATATCTCGCGCTCCACACCCTTCGCATCGGTTCTCAGCAGGAAATCACGTACCGCTGCACGATATCTGTTCTCATCAGTGGAGAATAGGAGTTCCATGATTACTAATTAAATACATCATATATTTCATTCAGATGGATATGGAGCCCGGTAAACTGGTGATAGCCTTCTCTCTGTCAGGTATCGGTATTCTGTACTGGATACTGACGATGGTGAACCCGCCGTGTGTGCCCCTGGATTCGGTTACAGACCATAATAATGAAGTGGTAAAGACGAGTGGTGTCGTCACCGCGCTAAGGCACTCAAGCAGTGGTATGATACTGGAGCTGACGGCTAACGGAACCGAGCTGCCGGTATTTGTTCGTTCACCGCACGGTCTGGACCTGAGATATGGTGATGAGATAGAACTGGAAGGGCGTGTATACCACTACAGAGACAGTTACGCTATTACAACCACCAGAATCAGGAAGATAAATCCCGGCAGCAATATCTGTTTCGTCGCAGAGATAGCCGGGCACCCGGAGACATACGAAGGCAGGCGTATACGTGTTATGGGCAATGTCAGTAAGGTTTACACGAATGTTTTCTATCTCGATCGGATGCGAGTGGTGACAGCGGAAGCGAAGCCGCATATTGAGGAGGGCGACAGGCTCATAGTGGATGGCGTCTTTGTTTATAATCCCGCTGATCTGCGGTACGAATTGAAGCTTATCTCTTTATCTTACCCTCAAGCCAGCCAGTACTCGCCTCAGTAGCATTGAACTCGGGTACAAACGGCTTTATATCTACCAGCGGTGTACCCTCTATTGCATCTATGCCTCTGACACGCAGTATATTACCCGCCCTGCTCAATAGCCGTACGATGGACAATCCTATCGGATTCGGTCTATTTGGCGACCTTGTGGCGAATAACCCATGTGGCTCGGTATCCCATGGCGTATGTACGAGTAGCGAGTATGAACGGGATTTATGCAGCCAGTACAGGAGTATGATATGAGAGAAGCCCTCTATATCCTTCAGCCCTTCTGCATACGGCTTAAAGACTTCTATCTCAGCTATCAATTCTGATCTGCTGGACTGCCGCGGGCATTCGCTCAGGTTCTTATACGGACTGTGGATCACCCCTATGGGTGTCAGTTTCATCTCTCTCATCCTTATCCATGAGCTCCAGCGCTTTATAAAGGCTCTCGTTCACTCCTTCCATGCGATTCGCCGCCTCCATTATCGCATTATAAACACCGATGTCAAACCCCTTAGCAGTCTCAGCCCAGCGTTTGAACTCGCGTTCATGCTCCTCATTATGCTCCCGCCAGTGCGCAAGTAATATCTTTAACTTTGCCCGTGCTTCATCCTCTACGGTCATTTCTATATGTAAAAAATGGAAAATTATTTTAATATTAAAGAACAGATTGAGAGATGGCATGAAGAAGGAGAGAGCAGCGGAATCGGCTGTAGCTCTGGTGAAGGATGGTATGGTGGTCGGACTGGGTACCGGTTCCACCGCGGAACTTGTGATATCCAGGCTGGGTGAGCGAGTGAAACGAGAAGGGCTGGACATCCTCGGTGTTCCTACTTCGCTCAGAGCTGAGATGATCGCGATTGAGTCTGGCATTCGTGTCACCACGCTCTCGGAGCATCCCTCACTCGATATCTGTATTGACGGCGCCGATCAGGTTGATTCAGGACTGAACCTTGTCAAGGGTGGCTGGGGCTCGCATACGCGTGAGAAGATAGTGGCACGTGCATCGAAGAAGTTCGTTGTCTGTGTTGATGATAGCAAACTGGTAGAGCGGTTGAACAGACCGGTCCCTGTTGAGGTGTTACCCTATGCGGTACGTGTGGTAGAAGCTCAGGTGAGAGAACTGGGAGGTGTACCGCTGTTGAGGAAAGAATCTAACAGGGGTGGTTATTTCATCACAGAGGGTGGTAACCTGATAATAGATGCTGATTTTGGTGTCATAGAAGATCCGGAAGAGCTGGCTGTGGCTCTCTCCTCTATTGTTGGTGCGATAGAGCATGGTATCTTCACCAATGCCTCGGAAGTGCATGTGGGAGGAGAAGGCGGGGTTGAAGTATTGAGGAGATGAGGAATGATGAAATTGCTGGTAAGTCCGAGGGATATAGAAGAGGCGAAGGCGGTGATTCAGGGTAACGCCGACATAGTGGACGTGAAGAACCCTGCGGAGGGCTCCCTCGGCGCCAATTTCCCGTGGGTTATCAGATCGGTGAAGGAGCTGGTGAGCCGGGAATGTGATGGTACGGTGGCGGTGAGTGCGGCGATAGGGGACTTCAATTATAAGCCCGGTACTGCCGCTTTAGCCGCTCTGGGCGCTGCTTCCGCGGGTGCTGAATACATAAAGGTTGGACTATTTGCAATAAGAGACTGTCGTGAAGCGATTGACCTCCTCTCTGCGGTGGTCAAGGCGGTGAAGAGTGTTGAATCCACGAAGAAAGTGGTCTGCGCTTTCTATTCAGACTGTAAACGAATCAACTCGATTTCTCCACTTGAAATCTCAGAGATAGCGAAAGAGGTGGATATAGATGTGGCAATGGTTGATACGGGCATAAAAGACGGGCGCTCCACACTGGAATTCATGAGCATGGACGAGTTACGGATGTTCGTAGAGAAGTCAAAAGCGCTTGGGCTCGAAACTGCGATTGCTGGCTCGCTCAAGTTCGAGGATGTACCACGGATAAAGGAGATCGCACCAGATATAATAGGTGTCAGGGGTATGGTCTGCGGCGGTGACAGAAATGCAGGGGTGAAGCCAGAGCTGGTACGAGATTTGAAGCAGATGATTGGCTGAGGTTTTTATACATGTAAATTATTATATAATTGCCCTCTTCGAAGAGTAGTATGATGTGAGGTGATTACTATGGGCAAACTGGGGGCGACAATGCCGTATTGTACGGTCCCTGCGGTAGCTAAGCGCGATGACCGCAAGTGGTAACCACAATACGGTACACAATTCTGCTCAATCTGATTAAACTTATAATAAGCAAAAGTCATTTTTATGTGTTATAATATAAGGAGGGTTTGTTATGGAAGACGAAGAGATAGCGCGAATAAAGGCGAAGAAGCTGCGTGCGATGGAGGAGCGAATACGGGCTTCGAAGGAGCGGGGCGGGGGTGTGATTGACCACCCGCTGACCATTACAGACAGCAGTTTTATGGAGACGGTGAGGAAATACCCGGTGGTTGTGGTGGACTGCTGGGCTCCCTGGTGCGCTCCCTGCAGGATGGTCTCACCGGTGATAGATGAACTGGCGCGTGAACTCGCGGGCAAGGTCGTGTTTGCGAAACTGAATGTGGACGAGAATCCGCGTATCGCCGCCGAATTTGCTATCATGGCTATACCCACCATGTTCATCTTCAAGAATGGTGAGCCTGTGGATGTCATCCAGGGTGCGTTACCGAAACAGCTCTTAGAACCGAGGGTGAGGAAATGGATTTGAGATGAACGATGCGAGGCGGAGGGAGTTAGAAATAGAGGTTGTAAAGAGGTTTGCACGGCTGGGCTATCAGGTGCAGCCCGATGCTGTTGACCTGCTGATCAGATACAGCGAGCAGGGTATTGAGCTGGATGAACTGCCCGGGATAGTGGCAAATTCGCTTGAACCTTCTGCGTTCGTCATTTCCGGTGAGCAGATAGCTGAGATACTCAAACAGCCAGGAGCGATAACACCGCCACCGGATATCATCAAATCGTTTGACGGTGGAGATGGCAACATTGATTTTTTAGCGCATTTCATCAGTAGATATGAGGAGCTGAGCGGTATAATAAAGAAGAGACTGAACTGTTCACAGATAAGAGCTGTAAGGAACATGAAATCAAGGGAAGAGGTATCGGTGGTGGGCATGGTCTCATCGGTTAACAGGACAGGGCGGGGCAATCTCCTGGTTGATCTGGAAGACCCCACGGGGCATATCCCGGTGGTCATATCCAATAATGAGATAATACCCGATGAGGTGATCGGCATCACCGGTACACTGAGCGAAAGCGGTTACCTGTTTGCACACAGGGTGGTCTATCCTGATGTACCGCTGCATCACTCCTCTTCGCCTCCTGCGCCATCACCTGTATATGCGGTCTTCATATCAGATATGCACGTGGGTAGCAAGACTTTCCGTGAAGATGCGTGGTACAGCTTTGTGGACTGGCTGAAGGAAGAAGCGAAACGAATTAACATCGGGTATCTGCTCATAGCGGGCGATATCGTTGATGGTATAGGTGTATACCCGGGTCAGGAAAGTGACCTGGCAATCGTGGATATAGAGGAGCAGTACCGTACAGCGGCACGATGTCTCAGCTCCCTGCCCGATGGCATACATGTTGTGATAGCACCGGGCAATCACGATGCTGTGAGGAGTGCGGAGCCCCAGCCGCCATTGCATACGAGGTTCCAGCGATTATTCGCTCCTGACACATGTTTCGTGAGCAATCCCGCATATGTGAAGGTGGGTAACCGTGTGGTGCTGATGTATCACGGGCAATCATTTGACGATTTCGTCAATTCTGTATCTCGATTGAACTATTCAAAGCCTGAGGAGATGATGATAGAGATGTTGAGGCGGCGGCATGTGGCACCGATATATGGCAACAGTGTACCGATCTATCCGAACGGGCATGATTACGGCGTGATAGATCCTGTCCCGGATATACTTCACTGTGGACATACGCATACAGTGGGGATGGCGAAATACCGTAATGTACTGGTGCTCAATTCCGGAACATGGCAGTCACAGACGGACTATCAGAAGAAGCGAGGGATAACGCCCGTTGCCGGCTGCGCCATACTCGTGGAACTCACACAGTTGAAGCCGAAGGTGATGGATTTCAGTAAGGAGTGAGGGATGAAGCGCAAACTTGCGAGTGTCTGTAACCGTGTTAGAGATCGAGCGTACAGGGAGTACGAGACCATACTGGAGGAAGAAGTGCTGGAACGTGACCTGCCGGAACATGTGGCTGTGATCATGGATGGCAACAGGCGATTTGCACGAAAACTCGGTATTTCCACGAAGGACGGCTACCTCTATGGTGCGGAAGTGACGGAACGAGTGATTGAGTGGTGTTTTGAGCTTGGTATAAAGCAGCTCACGATATATGCGTTCTCGGTCGAGAACCTCCATCGTACGGAAGATGAGAAGCAGCAGCTGTTTGAGCTCATGCGCGTTGAATTTGATAAATTGAGCAGGGATGAACGTGTACACAGCCGTGGTGTGCGGGTGAAGGCGATAGGGAATCTCGAACTGCTACCTGAGGATGTGAGGGAAGCGATACGTAAGGCGGAACGTGCGACCGAGCGATACAGGCGATACCGGCTATTCATAGCGGTGGCGTACAGTGGCAGGATGGAGATAGTGGATTCGGTACGAATAATAGCGAGCATGGTGAAGAGAGGGCTGATAACCGCCGATGAGATAGATGAAGATACAATATCACGCCATCTGTATATGGGAGAGCTGGGCGGCGAGGCGAAGATTGCGGTTGATTTGATAATAAGGACGGGTGGCGAGATGCGGCTGAGCAATTTTGTGCCATGGCAGGCTTCGGGCAATGAGTGTGCGGCTTATTTCTGCGCGCCTTTCTGGCCCGAGTTCAGGCGAATAGACCTGTTAAGAGCGATAAGGACCTATCAGGAGCGAGAGGAGGAACGGAAGCGATATACCGTGATGAGGATGCTGAAATTAGCGAGAGCGTTCTCATAGGTCGGTGGTTTCATTATACTTCGGAAGAACGCGCCATCTCAATAACACGCCTTCATCCAGTTCTTCCATGCTTATGAGTGCCAGTTGCAATAGCTCGTCCGGGCGAACGAAGCCTGTACCACCCACGGGAGTGGGTGCGCTATCGCCACCTATTATCATATTGCCGATATAGATATAAATCTCATCAACCAGTCCATGGTAGAGCAGGGACCAGTTGAGCGTACCGCCGCCCTCCACCATCAGCCTCTTAATACCCTGGCTACGTAACAGATACAGCAGTTTTTCGAGGTCAACCTCGTGCTTACCGCAGACCATGATCTCCGCTTTGTCACCCAGGCGACCTATATCCTCAACAATAGCCTGTTCTGAAACTGCGATTATTCGTCTGCCCGTGCCCACATTCAGGATATCCGAATCGGTGGGCGTTCTCGCCAGGCTGTCCACGACCACACGCACGGGGTTCTCGGGTAAGCCCGAATTCACTCGTTCTTCACGCCTCTTAGATGATTTCACGGTCAATGATGGGTTATCAGCCAGGACAGTACCTATGCCTACCATGATGGCATCACTACTCGCTCTCAGCGAGTCCACACGCTCGAAATCTTCCGTACCGCTTATCCTGAGCTGTTCACGCCTGGCGGTGGAGACCTTGCCATCTGCGCTCATTGCCATGTTTATGAATACAAAAGGGCGTTTATTCGTATTCATGGCATCAGAATATGTCCAGTTCATCGAGGCAGTCGGGGCACACGGTCTTCTTCTTCACCGCTTCGCCCGTGATGCCGGGCGTTGTAATGCCTTTTATGCGGTGTGCGGGATGTGTGTCCTCTATCTTTACCTCTATTGCACATTCATTACAGAGAGGAATACCGCAATTATCGCACCTGAGTGTCGCTTCCCGCTTCTTGCATATACCGCAGGTCGCTTTCATCACAATTGATTCAGTAGTTCCGAAAGTATTTATAAGGATATGATATCTGCTCAATACCCGGTGGCATAAATCGTTTTGATTCAAATGACAATCTGGCGTGTTATAAATGTTAGCTTTATCCGCTCGGGTTATTCATTGAGAGTGTAAAATCGTGTTGATTCTTCTCATCTAATCTGTGATTTATTTTTTCTCTTCCCCTGCATGTTATTATGCCGCCGCCGCTCCAGCACATAGCCGGTACAGATAAGAGAACCAGCAACTGCGAGCATCGCTATGCGAATCAGCCATGCAAACAACGATGATCCGCCCTCGCCACCGCCACCGCCGCCTGATGCTCCTCCTGTCGTTACACGCCCTTTCATCAAATAGCCGGTAATTGACTCACCTTTGTATTCACCTATCGCACCTTCTCCGCTACCTGCTGTTGCTTCTCCTCCGGTACCACCTGCGCCGGGACCTGTGCCAGGTCCTTCTCCTGTGTTAGGTCCAGGTCCTCCCGGACGCAGTTTCCAGGGGGGTGATTCAACCACCACTCTTACTTTCTCTGTAATATTGTTGTTCGCTTCACCATCGTGACCCTTCCTTATCAATTCCTTTACTTTATCGTCCGGGTCCACCACAACCGTGACATTGAACTCAATTACACCTGTTGTGTGATGAGCGGGCATTTCTATCTCTAATGTTTTGCTACTTTCCCCCTTTATTGTTATGCCATCTGTTATGCTTCCTCCTCCTTCTACACTTATTCCTTCTGGCTCGACCTGATTTCCCTTAGTATCGGTAATATAAACACTCACACTGAAATCTTTCGCCTTGCTCTTGCCATGGTTGTATATTGTTATGGGTATGGTATATGGAGTGCCGG
>JAODGP010000001.1 GCA_025464345.1 Methanosarcinales archaeon
TTATATAGATTTAAGCGAGAGGGCAGTAATAAGATATACAAGGATCAAATAGAGATAGGGCAATAGATAGGATTAAGGAGTTATCCAGGGAGAAAGAACGCCAGCTATGGCTGCAGGACTGACAAACCATGTCTGGAGTATAGAGGAAGTGCTGACATGCTCACATCCAGAATCTATCAACAGTGGAGACCATCAGCAATCAACCCGGGCTGTATCTTCAATGCCAGCATTGAGAGTGTATCCGCATTATGGCTGCTGCGAGGAGCAGGTTACCGGATTAATTGCCTGATTCCGGCTGCCATACTGATGGAAGCGAAGACACGCTACGGGATCAATCGTTACAGAAGCGGCGTTGGATGGAGCTCTCAGGCACCGGATAACGAAGAGGAAGGGGTAAGGCTGGTAGTGAAGATACCATGCTCTGGCTATTATTCGCCATTCTGAGTGCGTTATTTGAATCTCTGAAGGACCTGTTCAGTAAGAAGAGCTTGAAGGATACCGATGAGTATGTGGTGGCATGGGCATTACCATGCTTTGCATTACCGTTCCTCATTCCCGCACTGGTCGTTACAGGCATACCGCACCTGGGTGAGCGGTTCTGGCTGGCACTGTTATCCGGCGCTTCCCTTTATGTTGTGACTCTCATCCTCTACATGCGCGCTATAAGGATATCAGACCTCTCCATCACGGTGCCGATGCTAACATTCACACCGCTGTTCATGCTCATGACCTCTCCATTACTGGTGGGTGAGTTCCCGGATTGGAATGGTCTTATCGGGATCTTACTGATTGTTTGTGGCTCTTATCTGCTGAATATAAATGAGAAGGCTCACGGGTATTTTGCACCATTCAAAGCGCTTGTGCGTGATAATGGTGCGAGATTGATGCTGCTGGTTGCGTTTATATGGAGTATAACATCCAATATAGATAAGATAGGCTTGCAGAATTCTTCACCCCTGTTCTGGGTCATCGCGGTTGACACTGTTGCTGCGATACTGCTATTACCGGTGGTGAAGCGTGCAGAGATAACGAAGATAAGCGGGCTATTGAAGATAGGGTTCTTTGGCGGACTGACAGCCATCGCTCAGATGACCGCTATCTCGCTCACGCTCGTTGCTTACGTGATTTCTGTGAAGCGAACGAGTGCGATAATCGGTGTACTCTCCGGTCATCTGGTATTCAAGGAGAGCGGGCTGAGGGAGCGATTGTGTGGTGTCATAGTTATGGTTGTGGGCGTCATGTTCATCACATTAAAGTAGCTGCTTCTTTCGCGAAATACGTGATGATGAGGTCGGCACCCGCCCGCTTTATCGCAGTCAGGCACTCCATTATCAATTCGTCATGCTTCAGATAGCCCTTATCAGCAGCCGATTTTAGCATTGTGTACTCGCCACTGACGTTATAAGCTGCGAGTGGCACGTCATCAAATCGTGCACGCACACGTGAGATTATATCGAGATAGAACAGAGCGGGCTTCACCATCACTATGTCTGCACCCTCGTTTATATCCAGTTCCACTTCCCGTATCGCCTCACGGGCATTGGCGAAATCCATCTGATAGCTGCTCCGGTCACCGAATTTGTATGCGGAATCCGCAGCCTCACGGAACGGACCATACAATGCGGAGCTATATTTCGCTGAATATGACATTATTGCGGTATCTGTGAAACCAGAGTCGTCAAGAGCGGCTCTTATCGCATGCACCATGCCGTCCATCATGCCAGAAGGAGCGACGATATCGGCACCTGCATTCGCCTGGCTGACCGCAATTTTAGCGAGCACGTCCAGCGTAGGGTCGTTCAGAATCCGACCGTTCTCTACCAGACCGCAATGCCCGTGCGTTGTATATTCGCAGAGACACAGATCGGTTATTATAACCACGTCATCTATCTCGTTCTTTATCTGCCGCACGGCTCGCTGGACCACGCCGTTATCGTTGTATGCCTCGCTACCAGCTTCGTCCTTTCTCGCGGGTATGCCGAATATGATGATGGATTTTATACCGAGCGAACGTGCTTCCATGACTTCCTCTACCGAGTGCTCTATCGAGTGCCTGTACTGCCCGGGCATGGATTCTATCGGCTTGCTACCGTGTGCTATGTTCTCGTCAATGAATAGTGGTAAAATCAAATCGTCTTTGCTCACACGCGTCTCCTTTACCAGCTTCAAGCTCCTCAATCGCCTCAATCTTAGCTGCGGATACATCTTATTCACGGAAAAGCATTTGATTTATAAAATATAGTATACAGGATAAATACGACTTACCGTGATTCAGGTAAGATTGAAGTATAAATCGCGGCATTTTTCAGGCGAATTGAATGTAGACAGGGGACTTTATATATTGATAGGAAATATAGATTTAAATATTCTCCCGATATATAAAATACACTGCCGGGCTCCCGTGGAGAAGATGCCGGAAGGCTACGTAACCTCATGCCTTCATAAGGCAAGCGGCTCTGAAGTCGTAAGCTGGCGGGGGCAGCAGTTACATAGTGAACCACCGATGAGTCCGCTAAAGACGGATGAGGATGGTGCAGGTGAGTAGTGTATAAAGAAAAGATAGGAGAAGAAGAGAAGATGGTAGAGAAAGAGCACATGAATCTCGCTATGATAGGGCATATTGACCACGGCAAGTCAACGCTACTTGGCAGACTGCTGACCGATACAGGCGCGATCGACCCACACATAGTGGAGGAGTACAGGAAGAAGGCGGAAGCGATGGGGAAATCAACTTTCGAGTTCGCATGGGTTATGGATACATTGAAAGATGAGCGAGAGCGGGGCATCACCATTGATGTCGCACATCAGAGGTTTGATACCGAGAAGTATTATTACACCATCGTTGATTGCCCCGGGCACAGGGACTTCGTGAAGAACATGATAACCGGTACTTCCCAGGCAGATGCCGCGGTTCTGGTCGTTGATGCGAAGGATGGTATAAAGGAGCAGACGAAGGAGCATGTATTCCTCGCGAGGACGCTCGGTGTGAGCCAGCTGATCGTGGCGATAAACAAGATGGACCGGGTGAATTACGACGAAGCACGCTACAACGAGTTGAAGGAGGAGTTAATAACACTTCTGAAGACGGTGGGCTACAGGGAGGAGAATCTGGTATTCGTACCCGTATCAGCCTATGAAGGTGAGAACGTAACAAAGCAGAGTGAGAAGATGAAGTGGTACGATGGTCCGACGTTCTTGCAGGCGCTGGACATGATGAAGGTGCCGGAGAAACCGGTTCAGCTGCCGCTGAGAATACCTGTGCAGGATGTTTATTCGATAACCGGAGTTGGTACGGTACCGGTAGGACGTGTAGAGACCGGTAAGTTGAAGAAAGGCGATAAGGTCATCTTCAATCCACCGGGTAAGGTCGGCGAAGTGAAATCGATAGAGATGCACCATGAGCCGATTCCAGAAGCTCTGCCGGGTGATAACATCGGCTGGAACGTACGTGGCATAAGCAAGAATGAACTGAGACGAGGTGATGTCTGCGGTCATCCCGATTCGCCACCGACCGTCGCTGACGAGTTCACTGCGCAGATCGTGGTCATACAGCATCCTTCTGCCATTACTGCCGGCTACACACCTGTGTTTCACTGCCACACCGCACAGGTAGCATCAACGATAACTGAGATACAGAAGAAGCTGGATCCCAGATCAGGCGCGACACTGGAGGAGAACCCGGATTATATAAAGACAGGCGATGCAGCGATAGTGAAGGTGAAGCCAACACGACCCCTGGTCATCGAGCGCGTGAAGGATATACCACAGCTCGGGCGGTTCGCGATCCGGGATATGGGGCAGACCGTTGCTGCCGGCATGGTGATAGATATAAAGCCAAAGTAGTATGAGCCAGAGAGCGAGGATCAAGCTATCGAGTGTGGACCATAAGCAGCTGGATGGTATCTGTCAGCAGGTGAAGAAGATAGCGGAGACTACCGGGGTCAGTATCTCCGGTCCTATACCGCTACCGACGAAGAAGCTGGTGGTTCCCTGCAGGAAGAGCCCGGACGGTGAGGGCTCTCCCACATGGGATCACTGGGAGCTGCGTATCCAA
>JAODGP010000076.1:0-6720 GCA_025464345.1 Methanosarcinales archaeon
TACTTGTCTCTTCCATTTTCGCTCTTCTCTCTTTTACTATTTGAGACACGGTAAGAAAAAACTCAAAGGTTTTATAGATAAAAGCATAAAGTATTTTTGTACCAAAAGCGCCGCTGCACGCGGAGGTTGCCGAGAGGACAAAGGCGTGAGGTTCAGGGCCTCATCCTGAAGGGGTTCGGGAGTTCGAATCTCCCCCTCCGCATCCATGCCTGGTATATAAAAAGTATCTATATAATAGAGGAAGGTGTAAAAAAATGAACCGGATTGGTGGCAGTGAAGTGATTACAGAAGGTGGTGTAATGGTGCATGGGGACAGTGATCTTGAGTCTATACTGGAGAAGGCGAAGACGATAATTAAAGTGATAGGTTGCGGCGGTAGTGGCACCAATACGATACAGAGGATGACGGAAGAGGGTATTTATGGCGCTGAACTGTTTGCTTTGAATACCGATGCACAGCATCTGCTGTATTCAAAGGTGGAGAAGAAGATACTGATAGGGCGGAGGACGACCCGCGGTCTGGGTGCCGGCAGCATTCCGAAGCTGGGAGAAGAGGCGGCGAAGGAGAATGAAGCGGAGATCAGAGCCATTGTGGAAGATGCAGATCTGGTATTTGTGACCTGTGGACTGGGTGGTGGCACCGGTACAGGATCCGCACCCATAGTGGCACAGGCGGCGAAAGACGCTGGCGCACTTACTATTGGCGTGGTCACGCTACCGTTCAGTGCGGAAGGCAACATAAGGCGTGAGAATACCGAGATCGGGCTGGAGAAACTGCGTGAGAGTACTGATACCCTGATAGTGATACCAAATGACAAGTTGCTGGACGTGGTTCCGCGATTACCGCTGAATGACGCTTTCCGTGTCGCGGATGAGGTACTGATGCGTGCGGTGAAGGGCATCACAGAACTGATAACCAAGCCAGGACTGGTGAACCTCGACTTCGCAGATGTGAGGACGGTGATGAAAGACGGTGGTATGGCAATGATAGGATTTGGTGAGTCAGACGGGCAGGACAAGGCGATAGAATCGGTAAGGAAAGCGCTGAGCTCGCCGTTGCTCGAGGTTGATGTATCGGGTGCCAGGTCAGCACTGGTAAATGTGACCGGTGGAGATGACATGACGGTGGAAGAGGCGGAAGGAGCACTTCAGGAGGTCTACAAGATGATGAATTCCGAGGCAAGGATAATCTGGGGCGTTCAGATAAGTCCAGAACTGAAGAATACAATGCGAACGTTACTGGTGGTGACGGGCGTGAAGTCTGACCAGATATACGCGCGTAAGGAGCGAAAACGGGAGAAATACGGCATTGAGATAGTGGCGTAGGTATGGATAACCGGATAAACGATCTGACAAAGAACGTCAAGATAGAAGAGATCACGAGGAAGCTGAATGAGTACCTGAGGATATTGAAGCTGGCGAGGAGACCGAGCCGGGAAGAGTTCTTCAGGGTCTCCAAGATAGCAGGTGCTGCTATGGCTCTCATCGGTGTCATCGGATACCTTATCTATGTATTGATGGTGGTCTTACCGAAAGGGATTTAGAGATGATCTACGCATTGAAGACAACGGTGAACCAGGAACAGGCGGTTACGAATCTGATAATCGTCGCGATAAAGGATAAGGAGCTGCAGGAGCATGGGATAAGAGCCATTCTTGCACCGGACGAATTGAGGGGCTATGTACTGATAGAAGCTGACTTCCCGGACGTGATTGAGCAGATAATACAGAACATACCACATGCAAAAGGGCTGATCAAGGGTGACATGAAACTGGACGAGGTTGAACATTTCCTCACACCCAGACCTTCTGTAACCGGTATAGAGGAGGGTAGCATAATTGAAATCGTCTCTGGACCGTTTAAAGGTGAGAGAGCGCGTGTGAAGAAGGTGGACGAAGCACGTGATGAACTCACGATCGAGCTCTTCGAAGCGATGGTACCGATTCCTATTACTGTTAGAGGCGATAGCGTACGGGTACTGAGTAAAGAGGAGGAAGAGGACTGAATGAGGGACGTCTGCATATTGATACCAACGTTGAACGAGGAAGAGACGATAGGGGAGGTGATAAATGCGTTCAAGCAGCAGGGTTTTGATAATATCCTCGTTGTTGATGGCAACAGCAGGGATTCAACGCGCGAGATAGCAAAACGTGCTGGCGCGAAGGTTATTCTCCAGCATGGCAAAGGTAAGGGCAATGCAGTCCGGCAGGCTTTTGAGACCATTGATAGCGATATAATCGTGATGATTGATGGCGATGGTACGTATCTACCGGAGGAGGTGGAGCGATTGATAGAGCCGATAGAGCGTGGTGAGGCGGATCATGTCATCGGTAATAGATTTGCCTATGGTGGCGCATTCGTGATACTCCATCGGCTGGGCAACTGGGTCCTGAATAAGATATTCAGTGTGGGCTACAGGATCAAATTACAGGACATCCTGTCAGGCTATCGCGCATTCACAAGAGAAGCGGTGGAGAAGATGCGGCTGGAGAAGGAGGGGTTTGAGATAGAAGCGGAGATGACTGTGGAGTCAGTGAAGAGGGGCGTCAGGCTGAAAGAAGTACCGATCAACTACCGGAAAAGACGTGGCAGATCCAAACTCAACTTCGTGCGAGACGGGCTGCGAATCACCCTCACACTTTACGAGCTCGCAAAGACACACAATCCTGTATTCTATTTCGGCATCATCGGCTCTTTCTTCATCGTTACCGGTGTTATAACCGGTATTTATGTCGTATATGAGTGGTTAAACGGGATAACACATGTGCCACTCTCCATCTTCACCTCCCTCATGATAATCGCGGGTGTGCAGTTCCTTATATTCGGACAGCTCGGTGATCTGCTGGTGACACTGCACAGGGAGATGATAGAAGCGTTGAGGGAGCGAGATGAGGAATAAGAGGAGCGAGATGAGAGAGGAGGTGCATCTGGATATGGAGAAAGAAGGCGGATTGATACATGCGATAGCGCAGGATTATGAGACCGGCGAGGTGCTTATGCTCGCGCATATGAATGAAGAGGCATTAAAACTCACCATCGAGACCGGCAAGGCGCATTACTGGAGCAGGAGCAGGAATAAGTTGTGGCGTAAGGGCGAGACCTCGGGTAACGAGCAGCTGGTTAAGGATATACTGATAGACTGTGACGGTGATTCAGTGCTACTGAAGGTGAAACAGATAGGTGGTGCATGTCATACCGGCTATCGCTCCTGCTTTTACCGCAGGATAGATGGGGAGATAATAGGGAAGAAGGTCTTTGATCCCGGTGAGAAATACGGGCGAGAGTGATGGTACAGGTAGACTTTTATATTTATATGGCTTATATAAATCCGAGGGGTGATGCGAAAATGGCAGAAGACAACGTGATATATATCGGAAACAAGCCCGTGATGAGCTATGTCCTGGCAGTGGTGACGCAGTTCAACAACGGATTTGACGAGGTGGTGATAAAGGCGCGGGGTAGAGCGATCTCGCGCGCCGTGGACACCGCCGAAGTGGTCAAGAACAAGTTCATGCCAGGCATAGAGATAAAGGATATAAAGATAGGAACAGAGTCGATAGTGGGCGAAGGAGGAGATAAGGCAAACGTCTCCTCGATGGAAATAACAATGAAAGCAAAGTCGTCGTGAAGGGGGAGCGGAGATCCTTGGTTTTCCTCTTCCTATTTTTATTTTCTATTTGTTTTTTGTATCACATTTCACAGTATGATGTTTATCGCTCTACCACAGGCGGGACATTCCCGGCTCCTGATCCGGCTCTTTACTCTGTAGTTCATACGCTGGATGAGTAATTCGCCACATTCGGGGCAGTAAGTATTCTCGTACGTATGTCCGGGTACATTTCCGAGGTATACGTACTCAACACCTGCTTCTTTCGCGATCTCATATGCCCTCTCCAGACACTCAATACTCGTTGGTGGTACATCAAGCATCTTATATGCGGGATAAAAGCGAGAGAAATGAACCGGGATTGTGGCATTCAGCTCCACAACCCAATCAGCGAACCGCTTCAGCTCCTCTGTACTGTCGTTATATTCTGGTATGATCAGATATACGAGCTCAATATGTATCCGTTTCTCAAGCATACGTTCACAGGTCGCCAGAACGGGCTCTAATCGCGCGCCACAAACACGTTTATAGAAGGAATCACTGAAAGCCTTCACATCCACACTCGCAGCGTCCAGAAAAGGTGCTATCTCGTTCAGAGCACTCTCGCTTATATAGCCATTCGTCACGTATACGGTGTAAAGCCCCTCTCGTTTCGCCAGCCTGGCACTGTCATATGTGTATTCGAACCATATCGTCGGCTCGTTATATGTCCATGCAATACCATCGCACCGGTTCTGTTTCGCACGCCGGATAGATTCTTCCGGAGTGATCTCAACCGTCGGTATATCACCTACCTGCGCGGCTGATATAGCCCAGTTCTGACAGTGCTTACAGTGGAAATTGCAGGAGATTGTACCGAGCGAGAAGGCATAACTGCCCGGATAGAAATGGTAGAGCGGTTTCTTCTCTATCGGGTCGGCATTGACAGAGGATGCTTCGGCGTATATTAACGTGTATAACTTGCCTTCCACGTTCTGCCTCGTTCGACATAGCCCGAATCCACCCTCGGGTATCAGACAGTGATGAGCGCATACATCACAGCGCACTTTTTCATCCTCACATGCATAAAGCATCGCCTCTCTTATCGCCATTACAGTACCGCCTCCACCGCTCTTCTCACCGCGTCACGATACTTCGCAGGTGTGTAGACACCTATCATACAGCTCTCTTTGAACGCTTTACTGAGCATCTTCACCAGTTCTGATGCCTCACTCAGCCGTATAATCTCATTCTGTATGAACACCCTCGCCTCGCTCTCTTCCAGTTCGCCCATACTACGCTGGCAATCCATTATGAGGTATCCCACGTCCAAACCCGCTCGCTTGCTTATCTCCAGTTCAAGCTCCTTTATTCGTGCATCGTCGCTCAATTCTTCCACAAGATGCTCATCCAGACTGCTAACCCTTGTGTAGAACGCTCGTTTGAACAATCGCCGCTCGTTTATGCATGTTATCATCTCTTTCGGATAGCCCTTGGCGTTACGCAACGTTGTATCTATCTCAGAATCGTCCATCTTCCTTAATGTGAGTGCGTAATCACGAGGTGACTGGCTCGATTCTATCAGGTATTCGACAGCACGGGCGAACATCAATTGGGCTATCCTCGTGGTATGGTGATTATAGACCGTGGGATACATGAGGAAGCGGGAGAAGAGCAGATATTCCGCGGGTAATATACCTTTCTCTGTTATTACCATCTGGTCCTCGATGAAATCCAGACCCTGAATAAGCCTCATATTGTCAACAACACCGTAAGCCACGCCTGTATAGTATGAGTCACGTACGAGATAATCCATCTTATCCACATCTATCTCACCGTTAAGGATGCGTGAGAAAGCACCTTTACCCTCGCCCTTTATATAATCCATTATCTCATGCCTGTTCAGGTGATATTCATCAATGACATCGGCGATGTGTGATGATTCATCACTCGTATGTCGGTACAGCATGTCCTCAATATCCTCGTGACACTTACCTGTGTACTTCATTATCACCGGTTCTATCACGTGGGAATAAGGACCATGCCCGACGTCGTGTATGAGAGCGGCGACCCGGAGTTCCTGCTCCTCTTCCCAGCGTACTGTGAATCTATTAAGGATGAGATTGATGAGATGATAGGTGCCAAGAGAATGCTCAAACCTCGTATGATTCGCACCAGGATAAACCAGATATGAGAAACCCAGTTGTTTTATACGATGCAACCGCTGCATCTCCACGGTGTCCAGCAGTGCAGTAATGAGCTCGTCTATCTCTATGTATCCATGTATCGGGTCTCTTATCACCCTGTTCATACACTAAAAATAAGGCTATCATAATATATTATGATGTATAGTGCGACGAATTGGAATTTATTTGTAATTTGGTGCCTGGTACTTGAAATTTTTGCTGAGCCAAAAACTATATATATCCCGCTGATATATCAGTCTATGGGTTATATGAACTATAAAATAAGCGGTGATAACCTTCAACTGGTAACGATTGAACTGAACGAAGGAGAGCGAGTGTATGGTGAGGCGGGTGCAATGGTGTATATGAGTGCGAATATGGGGATGGAGGCGAAGCTGCGAGGGGGATTGCTCAAGGCGATAGGGCGCAAATTCGCGGGAGAAACCATGTTCCTCACGGAATTCACGCCGCTGGGCGGCAAAGGGCTCGTAGCGTTCGGTGGTAATGCACCGGGTACGATCAAGCCGATAGAACTCTCTTCTGGTAAAGAATTCATAGTGCAGAAGGACGCATTCCTCTGTGCCGAAGATGGGGTTGAGCTGAGTGTGACGTTCCAGCGGCGGCTGGGATCCGTCTTCTTCGGTGGTGAAGGTTTTATTCTCGAACGGCTTGCGGGTGAAGGTACTGCGTTCATCCATGCCTGTGGCGATTTCATCGAGTTTGATCTCCAGCCAGGGCAGCGGTTAAAGGTGGATACCGGCTGTGTGGTCGGCTGGGATGGTACTGTCTCATATGATATTGAACGAGTGAAGGGTATAAAGACGATGTTCTTCGGTGGTGAAGGGCTGTTCCTGACCACTCTCACGGGTCCTGGCAGGGTCATCATCCAGTCAATGACACTGCACAACCTGGCATCTGCACTGGCACCGTTCATACCCGGTCGGCAGAC
>JAODGP010000076.1:7019-13496 GCA_025464345.1 Methanosarcinales archaeon
GTGAACCAGATAAGAGGTTCGGGTATAAGGGAATTCTTCGATATCGCGGAGCGTATGGAGGATGTGATCTCACTGGGAGTTGGCGAGCCGGACTTTGTGACGCCATGGAGTATAAGAGAAGCGTGCATATTCGCACTGGAGAAGGGCTACACATCATACACATCCAACTGGGGTCTGTTAGAGCTCCGAGAGGCTTTATCTGATGAGATGTACAGGGATACGGGCGTGTATTACGACCCCGAGGATGAGATACTGATAACAACTGGTGTGAGCGAAGCGCTTGATCTGGCGCTCAGGGCGATTCTCAATCCAGGAGATGAGGTGATACTCCATGAGCCGTCGTATGTGAGTTACAAGCCCTGTACGATATTCACGGGTGCAATACCGGTCTCCGTGGCAACCAGTATGGAGGATGGTTTCAGGCTACATGCCGATGCGGTAAGAACCCATCTGACGGAGAAGACGAAAGCGCTGGTACTTAACTACCCGAATAACCCAACGGGTGCGACAATGGGCAGGCGAGAGCTTGAAGCGATAGCGGATGTTGTGAATGAGCGAGACCTGCTCGTTATATCTGATGAGATCTACGGTGAATTGACATACGACGGTAAACACACGCCGTTCTCCGCGTTGAATGGTATGAAAGACCGGACGATAGTGCTTAATGGGTTCTCAAAGGCATACGCAATGACCGGATGGCGAATCGGGTATGCCATGGGTCCGAAAGACCTGATAGGTGCGATGATGAAGATTCATCAGTATGTAATGCTGTGTGCACCGGTTACAGCGCAGATGGCGGCGATAGAAGCGCTGAGAGCACGTACCGAGAAGGAACGGATGATAGAGGAATACAACAGACGGAGGAGATTGATGTTACGCGGTCTGAAAGAGATAGGACTGAACTGCTTCGAGCCATGCGGCGCATTTTACGCTTTCCCGTCCATCAAAAATACCGGGCTGACATCCGAGGAGTTTGCACGGCAGTTGCTCATGACCGAGCGTGTGGTAGTGATACCGGGCAGCGTATTCGGCGCATGTGGTGAGGGATTCATAAGGTGCGCCTATGCAGTCTCTCAGTACGAGCTGAGAGAGGCAATCGAGCGTATGGGACACTTCCTGGCTGGATTGAAATAGTGTGGTTTGCACATATAGCATTATAAATAGGTTGAGTGTATAGTAATAGAAAGGAGAGTGAAAGAGAATGATAAGTGTGAATGAGTATGGTATGGACGTGTTTGATGAGATGATGGACAACTCGGAGGAATTGCATGTGGAGCTTCTGGAGCTGGATAACGGGACAACGATAATAGATGCGGGTGTGGGAGCAGAAGGCGGATATGAAGCTGGTGCATATCTTGCACGGATATGCATGGCTGATCTTGCGGATATAAGATTCGGCACATTCGATCTCGGCAAATTCATGGTGCCAGCGGTAGAGCTAACCACAGACCATCCTGTAATTGCATGTATGGCATCGCAGTATGCAGGATGGCGGATAAAGGTAAAGGACTTCTTTGGCATGGGTTCCGGTCCCGCACGGGCACTCTCTCTCAATCCACGAGAACTGTATGAGAAGATAGAATATGAGGATGATGCATCAGAGGCGGTACTGGTTCTCGAGTGCAGTACGATACCGAAAGAAGAAGTGGCGGATAAGATAGCCAGTGACTGCGGTGTGGATCCAGAAGACCTCTACATAGTTGTGGCACCGACGGCATCTCTCGCCGGCTCTGTTCAGATTTCCGCAAGAGGGATAGAGACAGGCATACACAAATTCGATTCCTTAGGCTTTGATATAAAAACTATAAAGCATGCGCATGGTATCATCCCGATCTCACCGATTGTGGGTAATGATGTGGAATGTATGGGTTCCACGAACGACTGTATAATCTACGGTGGTCGGATGTATTATGCGGTGAAATACGATGATGTAGAGGATTTGAAGAGCTACGTGCAGCGAGTACCGTCAGTCAACTCTCCGGACTACGGCAAACCATTTTATAAGACCTTCAAGGAGGCAGGGTTCGACTTCTTCAAGATAGATGCCGGTATGTTCGCACCTGCGGAGATAACGGTCAACGAACTGAACAGCGGTAAGACATTCACGAGTGGCGCGATAAACACCGATATACTGGTGGAATCATTCGGTGTTCAGTCGTTATAGTCACTGTACAGGGATAAACACCTTCCTCCTCTTTTTTGGTAATATTATTCTGAGTACACCGTTTCTGAACGACGCGGATGCCTTCTCCGGCTCTATCGGCTCTGGCAATCTTATCTGCTTCCTGAATTGGGTGAAGCTTATCCGCCTCTGCACGCTACCCCAGCGCTCCCAGCAGACCGCTTCGCTCATCTTAGCCGTTATCTCCACGGTATCCTCGGTCGTATTTATCTCCACGTTCTCCCTCTTCACTCGTGGCAGGTCAAACGTGACGATTATCTCGTCACCTGTATCTTCCAGCTCATATAGCGGCTCTAAATCGCCATTATAGCCCCAGGTTGCCTTTATTATCCTCCTCTCTATACCCATTTTCCCACTCCTCTAACGATACATGATGGGCATATCCTGCTCCGCACTCTTCTGCATCTCGGATGCAGAGAGGGCGGTCTGACGCATGAGGTCCCGCGCCTTCAATTTTATCTCCTCACCCCTCTCCAGCAGTTCGCGCACATCTATGCCCAGCTGGAGGAACTTATCAAGAGAGCCGATAGCCGATGCCGCGGCACCAGGGTCGGGATATACCGGGAAGCACTGCGCGAGCAGGGAGATAGCACACAGATCCTTCTTGTAGCATTCTCGCAGCATCACCGCATAGGTGCCTGCGATGAAACCCTCCTCCATCAATTCCACCTGCTTCTCCTTCAACTTCCTGATCGCTTCTTCATTATTACCGACAGCAAATACTTCGGGCTTATCTATGTCCATTCTGTTCTTCACCGGCAAGCCCGTTACAGATATGACGAGCGATGCATTTATGCTGCTGAACCAGTCGGCAAGTGCACGTGTCAGCGGATATACGGCATTTGGCGGTATTGCAATCTCAGATGAGACAACCACCACCTCCTCATTCCCATACAGGCAGAAAGGGCTCTTCAGTTTGCCACCGTGAATGACCATGACCGGCGGGAAGAGATCGGACTCAATGTAACCTATCTCCTCGTATTTCAACTTATCCACGATGTAAGATGCGGCGATCGTACCCACCAGCCCGACATCGGGCAAACCCTCTATCACTATCGGGTTCTTACGCGTCACTACACTCTCTTCTACTATCCTCACCGTATCCATCATCACTTTTAAAAGATATGATGAAATATTTATTTCACTAACAATCTTCTAAATGCTTTTAATATATTTAAAATAGTGGGATAAGTTATCTCTTCCGGTTTCTTCTCCACCGGCACGCCCTCTTTCATCTCGTACCCCTTCTCTTTATATTTTATTCCAAACGAGCCATGGCAGACAACGCATAGATCGCCCGTCTTATTACCGTGAACGGAATGAGCGTCACCGGGATGGCAGGAATTGCAACTTCCGTTTTCTGGTATTGCTATATTCGCTCTTTCGCCATGGCATCTCTGGCACTCAACATGCGAATGTGGACGGTGGATTCTATCACCCGTACCGGTCGCTATTCCACTCCCTATGTGGCAATCTATACAGACCTCAACGCCATGTGCCTTCTCCCTGATTTTATCCATGTCTATATTCCCGCCGGTAGTATACGCCGCTCCATGACACTGGCATGAACCGAGCTTTGCACGCAGTGCGCTATCCGAGAGGAGCGAGACGTGACACTGAACACACTCAGGTGCGGGATGCCATCCACCGGCTAAGAATCCTGCGGTATTCGGCGGAATCGCTTCTTCACCACCTGCACCGATGGATACCGCCATGAGGACTACAACGGCAAGTAATGCAAGCAGTTTCATTCTCCGTTTATAATAAATAAAGTATACCATAACTTCATTGTTATTTAAATTCACATAACCGTCAAAAAGCGAAAATCTTTACTTGATTAATATACATTAACATCTCATAATTTTTATAAGATAGAAAAGATGAAAACGGCAATTGCTGTTATCGTGATGGCATCTATACTCGTATTATCAATCATGCCGGTTGAAGGAATCCGCATCTCCAGTATAGATGATGCATATACAGGTGTAGAGCTGACGATAAGCGGTGTAATCGTAACCGTTTCCAGCAATGTAGAGACCTGTAATGTGCATACTTATGAGCCAGGAGACACGGGTATTCTGACAATAGATGATGGTTCCGGGACGATACAGGTCTGTACAGAAGGATCCTTTCGAATGGGCGAACATGTGACGGTGAAGGGGTTATACGCCGGAGGTGGTATAATTTATGCTGAAAATTTGAGTCCCTGTGTAGAACATGGCTACAAAGATGTATCCATTGCGGAATTAAAGGGCTTCTCGGCGTATTATCATGACCATTCCGTGCGTGTAGAAGGTAATGTGAGACGAATAGAGCACATAGCGGGCAGGACGAAATTGCGGATTGATGATAACACAGGTACGATAGATGTGGATTATGGTAACGAAATAGAGGATATAAAATTAAACGAAGCGGTAATTATCGAGGGTAAATTTTGCAGAGACAGGATATATGCAGTTTCGATAGAGCCGAAGTATAAGAAAACCGGTCAGTCGGGTCCCGAGCGATCATCCGGGATGACTGTTTCTTCAATTCCAGAACCGCAGACTGAAACACCGGCAATGTCTGCTCCCACCACTACCGCTGCGCCAGCGCTAACACCAACGTCCGCATCTGCTCCCGGCAATGATATAGCCTCTCACTTATATCTCTTAGCGGTATTCGCATCCGGGATTGTGATGATAATTGTAACGAAGAGAAGGTGATGAAAGGATGTGCACAAAACGAATAGCCAGTATAGTTGTATTCGTAGCGTTGAGCTCAATAGCACTGTCCGGCGTTGCAACTGCGGGTGTGAGCCCCGGAACCGGGCGCTTCATCTCTGAAGGTGACCATGCCATTATAGGCGAGAGGAACCTCAGTTTCTGCATGGATAAAACAAATCAAACCGGGACAAAGATATACAATTTCACAATAACGGTTGATAATAAGACCATAGGCGGTATCTTCACAGAATATTTCGATTCTCACTATTACAGGGATATGTTAACCGAGGGTAAATATAAGATCTCAGGGGAATTATCAGATGGAACACCAGCAGTTGTGAATTTCTCCTTCCATAGCCCTGAGTTGAGAATTATTGGAATTAAGGATGATATGGGCAGGGAGGTTACGAAGATTCTGAAGGGTAAAAATGTGACCTTTGAAGCGGCAACCAATCTTAAGTTCATTGAAGGCACACAACCAAATAATATCTCTTTCAAACTCGTTAATCCCAGAGGGGTATCTATATGGGTTAAAAACATCCCGGTTAATCCAGATGGTATGGGTACTGCGACGATAAATACTGCTGGATTGGAGACCGGGGACTATAAGCTCAGTGTAAAAGCAGATCCCATGACGAATAACGGGCTCGATGCAGAAGGTCCCTCAAAGTCGTTCACGATAGAGCGGAAAGTTACTATAACGGCGGATGTAAAAAGGCAAGCAGTTAACAAGGCGATTATCTTCACCGTTTCTACTACTTCCATATTCACACCGGTGAACCTGAATGTGACGAGGGGTGCAGCAGAGAATGTAGAATTCGTGGAGCTTGTATATCACGAAGGGCGGATAGAGAAGAGAGAGCTCGGTAGCAGCATCTCCGGGGAGACAGATGAGGATGGCATCTTCAAGGCGACGGCATATTTCAAGGAGCCCGGAACATATGAAATCACTGCGACCTATATCGAGGCAGATAATATTACAGCCGCGGAGACCGTAGAGATAGCGGAGTTCATGGCGACCGTCAGCGTTGAAAAGACGAGGTATTATACCGGTGAGGATGTTATCATCACAGGTTCAGCAAATGCGGGCGATAGCATCACGATAAAGGCGGGTAAGGAGCTACTCAAGACCGATGCGGAAGTAGAAGGGTTCAATTACACGTGGCACACTGCTGGAAAGCAACCAGGCTCGTATGAGATAGGGATATGGGTATTGCCATTCTCAAACCCGGATAGAGACCCACCAAATGCGTCTGTAACCGTATTACTGATGCGAGGAGGGCTGAGTGCAACACTGAACACGGGCGTTATCGCCACTGGTGATGAATTTGAGATAAGAGGTGATGCTTCTGGCAGGGATAAGGTGGACATCCTGATTATCGGTCCGAAGGGTGGTAGCGGGACCGGACTTGCAGGTGGTATATCCAGCGCTCCGGGGCTCACGCACTTCGTATGCTCCGTAATGCCAGATGGTGATTTTAAAGAGAGAATAAGGGTAAAAGATGATGCTGACACCGGTATATATCTGATAGCGGTGCTCAATGCCGGTAGAGATGGTTTATGGGGCAATTCGGGCACTGGTGACCTTAT
>JAODGP010000076.1:13782-15469 GCA_025464345.1 Methanosarcinales archaeon
AATGTCTCTTTCAGCACGGTCTCCGCAAGACCTGGCGAATATACGGTGACCGCAGACGATGGGAAAGGGCACATGGATACGAAGACGGTGAACGTTATCACGGCGACAGCGCCACAGCCCGGTGTCGAGAACTCAAGTGTTAATTCTTCATCTATGCATTCACCGGCAGCTGCAACCGGTAGAGCATCGCAATCGGAAGAGGTGGCAGGCGAGCATACATCAAGTGCGTTGTTCTCAAGGCTACGTGCGGAGGCGCAGAAACAGCCGGGATTTGAGGCGATATTTGCTATCATAGGGCTGATGGTGGTGGTAGTGGTCTGGCTTGGATTGAAGAGGAGACGAAGAGGATGAAGAAGGTATGGGTAAGATCTGTAATTGCATTCTCATTGCTATTGCTATTATACGCTTCAACTATTGGAGCAGCGGGCGCGGTGAATGCAGTGGTGGTTTCCGATGTGAAGGGTTTGCGTGATTACGTACCGGGAAGTCATAGTTTCACGCATGGCGACACGCTGAAGGTGTACGTGGAGATGCAGGATGTGAATCATTACGGATTTGTATCCGTGGATTTCTTTTTCATTATAGAAGACCCGAAGGGGCATGTGGTTGCAACAGACAGCACGCACGTGGAACACCGGAATTATCGTGATAGCGATATTTATGTGGAATATGCAAAGGAAATCCCGGACTGGTGGCTGGATGGTAAATACAAACTCGGCATATATGCTTATGACCGTGTGGATGATATAAAGACGAGGGAGGCAGTGCGAAAGATAGAGAGTAATAGGAGTTCTGTTGAGGAACTGATAGAGCATGAAGAATTCGAGCTGGGTGATGTTGTAACAAAATCGCTTGCCGATTCGAGTAAGGAGAAGCGAGACATCGTTTTCTTCGTGCTACCGGAGGCGATAGAAGAGATAGAACGTGTAGGGGTGGTGATACCGGGACCTTCAAAACCGGAGGAGGTGGCGCGACCAATTTTTACCGTGACCAGCGTCGGCATAGATAAATTCAAGGTGAAGCCTGGCGAACCCGTATCAATATCAGTAACCGTAAAAAATATGGGTATAGAAGGTACGGAAAAGGTTACAGTGGTCTTAAACGGCGAAGAAGAAGCTGAAGAATCGGTCACCTTAGCACATATGGAATCAAAAACGCTCATATTTCACGTGAAGAAGGACGTGCCCGGCACTTATAAGGTCACAATCCCCGGTTCAGACATAGTGAGATTGTTTTTCGTTGAAGAGGGCAAAAGTCAGGGAGCAACGAATTCTACATTATCCACATCAAAGGTCTCAGCGGCAGTGGAGGCTTCATCACCAGTTGTTATACCACCTATACCACCGGTCGCAATCATCATTTCCATCGCAGTGGCAATTGCAATAATCCTGCTTCGCTTCCGATTTCTCGGTTAAACCACCTTGGGGGTAGAGAACAAGCAAAAGGATGTGCCGAAGAATGTGCGACCGGATTTGAAAAGCTGAAGGAACCTGTTAGACCAATGAATAGAAGGAATGGCAAAACTTTTGACGGTTTACTTATATAAAAAGACAGAGTATGTAAAAGCCAACATGGACAAGGTATGCACCGCCTCTGGTTGGCTTTTGAAATACGCGGAAAAGGTGTACAGGTGTATGGTCGGTTGATAACCATGATAGGAGTTGACCTTTCGGTTATGACACCTTCT
>JAODGP010000077.1 GCA_025464345.1 Methanosarcinales archaeon
CGTAAGCCGTTCAAACTCCATTGTCGTTATCACATTATCATACAGCCCGTAGCCATAATCGTTACCGGGCATGGGATCATACGTATCAGCGCCCGTTGCCACGATTATCGCACCCACATTCAACTTGCCGACACGCTCCTCCTGTGTGAAGTCTATCGCATCGTATTCACATGCACGCACACAGGCATCGCAGCCTTCGCTTCGTATGCAGCTCTCCATATCTATGGTCGCGCATAACGGTACCGCATGAGGATATACAAAAATAGCCTTTCTTGTGCCCAGACCCACACGGTCCGGCGACTCGACCGGGCACACATCCATACACCTGAGACAGCCCACGCACTTCGCTTCTTCCACATAGCGTGGCTTATACACGACAGTGAGTTCGAAATCGCCCACATCGCCTCTTACAGCCGTCACTTCCGCACAGGTAATCAGCTCGATGTTATCATTGCTCGTGAGCGTCTGCATCTTCGGCTCCAGTATTGATATAGCGCTCTCACCGGTGGGGAATATCCGATTGAGCTGCGCCACGCGTCCACCGATCGAAGGCGCTTTCTCCAGCAGGTACACGTGGAAACCCATCTCACCGAGATCACTCGCCGCCTGTATGCCCGCAATACCACCACCCATCACCGCTACGGTATTTCGCTTATCCCTCATTTCCATCCCGTTCCAAATTTAGTGGACCCAGCGCTTTTAGCTCCTCCGTGAAGTCACGCATAACAGAAGCAAAGCGCTCACCCTCGGCGGCTGACATCCATTCCAGGCGTAGCCGCCCGGGTTCGAGTCCCAGATACTCCATCGCCTTCTTCACCTTCGCCACTCGCTCCTCGGCTTTGTAATTGCCCGAGATGTAATGGCATTCGCCGGGATGACAGCCTGTAACAATAACGCCATCGGCTCCGTGCTTGAATGCATCGAATATGAATTCGGGTTCCACCCGTCCCGAACACATCACGCGTATTATACGCACATTCGGTGGGTATCGGAAGCGAGATACACCCGCGAGGTCTGCTGCCGCATAAGAGCACCAGTTACAGCAGAAAGCCACTATCCTGGGCTCAAACATCTCTACCGGTCAGATCAGCTTCAACTCCTTCAACTTCTCCATCAGAACGTTCACCGCTCTTCTACAATCCTCAACCGTTTTGCCCCCGGTTATCACCAGCCGTCCAGAACTGAATATCAATATTGCACTCTTCGGGTCATCCACACGATAAACGAGTCCGGGGAAGACTTCAGGCTCGTATTCCATGCCCTCAAGCTCCAGACCCACAACGATCGCGCCGAGGTTGAGTTCCTTCCCGGTATTGGCGGAAGCGACGATATTCTGCACCCTGAACTCAGGGTGCTCTGGCACATCTATCCCTATACGTCTGAGATCGGCGGCAAGCATGTCCATAACCTTACGCACACCCTCTTCGGTCTTCGAGCCCGTACAGACCACCTTACCCGAGCGGAAGATGAGGAAAGCCGCTTTGGGGTCGTGCGTCCTGTACACCAGTCCCGGGAACTTCTTCTTCGTAAATACCGCATCTTCCAGCCTGGATTCGATATATCTCAGATCTAATTCATCAGCAATCCTCGCATTCGCCACCACATTCTCCACTTTTATCTCTATTTCAGTCATCACCACCCACTCCAATTGTTGTGATATAAAAAGCAAGATATATATAATTGAAGCAATTTTGTGCAGTAGGCAGGTAGGAGATGAAGAGACGGATAAAGAAGATAAGAGGCACGAGGACCTGCGGTGGTGGCTCGCACAAGAAGCGCCGTGGCAAGGGCAGCAAAGGCGGTTCCGGTAATGCTGGCGCTTATGAGCACCATTTCGTACGGTCTCTGAAACGTGGTATAAGGAAGGGTAAAGTTAAAGGTAAGCGAAGCATTCACGCTGCGATCAGGCGAGATGAGCGGATATTGAACGTAGGGGAACTGGAGGAGCGACTGGCGGAATTGCTGGATTCGGGCAATGCGGAAGAGTGTGATGATGCATTTATCATTGATACAACTCAACTTGGCATATCCAAGATACTGGGCAAGGGTGGAGTGAGAGAGAAGTTGATAGTGAAGGCGAAGGCGATATCGAACGAGGCGAAGGATAAGATAGAGCAGGCAGGGGGTAGCGTGGAGATAGTTAGCTGAGGTACGATGAGTCTGCGAGAAGTCCTGACACCGATACTGAGCAAGTTCCCGATGGTTGAACGTCCTGGCTGGCACGTTCATTTCAAGACCAAGCTGGCATGGACTCTTGCTATACTCATACTCTATTTCGCCCTGGGTAACGTGCCTCTTTTCGGGCTGGCGCCTGATTCACTGGACCTCTTCGGGAGGTGGCGAGCGATATTCGCAGGTGAACGTTTCTCACTCACCGCGCTCGGAATCATGCCCATCGTTGATGCTTCTATTATTCTGCAACTGCTCGTGGGTGCCCGGATACTGTCCCTGGATCTGAGCGATCCAGAGGACCAGAAGTTCTATCAGAACATCCAGAAACTGCTCGTCGTGGTATTCTCGATCTTCATGAGTCTGGTCTATGTACTGGGCTTCTACAAGCCTGATGCCGCGATAGCCGCTCAGCTCGGTGTATCTCTCAGGCTCATCTCTACTATACTGTTCATCCAGGTATTCATCGGTGGTATGCTCATATATTTCATGGACGAGGTGGTATCGAAGTGGGGGATAGGCTCTGGCGTTTCGCTATTCATCATTGCAGGGGTATCACAGCAGGTGATCACCGGGCTCGTTAACTGGGTTCCAGACCAGAGCGGTCTTCCGGTAGGTGTTATACCGCGCTGGTTCGCTCTGCTCTGGCCGGGTTCACCACTGCATGTAGAGGCGTATGAAATCCTGGAGGGCGGCATAATTTTCCTATTCGAGCATCACTTAATTGCGCTATTCTCCACCATTGCGGTATTCTTCATAGTTGTGTATCTGGAGAGTACGCGCCTGGAGATCCCGCTGGCGCATTCTATGGCG
>JAODGP010000078.1 GCA_025464345.1 Methanosarcinales archaeon
TAACGACATAGAAGTAGGCGACATAGACGGTGACGGCGATATGGATGTGATTGTGGGAACGAACGGAGGAGATAGTGTATATGCGCTTTCCACGCAGGAACATACGGTGGAAGTTGAAGGAGAGACGATTTTCTTCGATTCCGACCCCTCGAACATCACGGACGTTGCCAGTGTGGATATGCCACCGAACCCACCGAGCGGGTACAACTTCCCGTATGGCGTATTCGCGATTAACATAACGGTGCCAAAATGGGGGCAAGAGGCTATTATCACCCTGACATTGCCGGACAATTTGCCTGCGAATTCGGTGTACTGGAAATACAGCCCCAATGGCAATGGCTCGACAACCGGGCAGCCCGGCTGGTATCAAGTTCCTTTGGGCGACAACGATGGAGATAACGTGATAACGATAACGCTGCAAGATGGTGGGATAGGGGATACAGACGGAGCTGCAAATGGAGTAATTGTTGATCAGGGCGGTCCTGCAAATCCGATATCACGAGTTCCAGCACTGACACCGGCAGGAATCGCAACACTTGTGGGGTTGTTGAGCATTATCGCAGCGAGCGTGATTGTGAGGAAGAAGAGATAAACTCTTCCTCTTTTTTTATCTGCGTAAATCCGTCGCTAAAAGAATGTTTAGAGAAGATAAGGCGGTGAGTCCGGTAATTGGGGAGATACTGATGGTCGTGGTGGCGGTGGTAATAGCAGTCATGCTCATCGCTTTCGCATACCATATCGTCTGGAGTGTGACGGAGGTACCGTCCATTGACCTCTTAATCGAAGGTGCGGAAATCGGGTCATCCAATATAACCATAATACACATGGGCGGTAATAAAATCGGGGATGCTTTTGCGCCTTCTTACACTTATAATCTCAATGCTTCGATATTTAAGAACCTCGAGGTGCGGATAAATGGCGCGGTTTATGAGGGATGGGCATCGCTGAATGGTGGAGCGATATCGAAGTCGGATTTTGCTGGCGGAGACGAGCTGGAGCTTGGTTTGAACAGGCGGCTTTCCCTGGGTGATACCATCTCCGTCGTCTACGTGCCCGGTGGTCAAATACTGGCGAGGGAAGTGGTTTAAAACATGGATATGGATTAACGCTCGTGTGCTCGGAAAGGGCTAATTAACACAGATAATCGTGTGAATCTGCATCTTAAATATCTGTGTCTTATATAGAAGCCTCTATACTTTATATGGGATGGCAAAGATGAGTGAAATACCAGCGGCGATACTGGAATTCTTTGCTGATGAACAGGGTAAGACGATGGAGGTGAAGGGTACTCCGGGCTCAGGTAAAACTATTTTCGCCCTTACCTTACTTAAGGCTCTGCAAGGTGAAGGTGTCTACCTCTCTACCAGGGTTGATCCCGATACACTGTACAGGGTTTATCCATGGATAAAGGAAGTGATTTCCGAGGATAATGTGGTTGATGCCACACAATCAGAAAGAGCAGTGGCAACGGGTAGGGGTGCGCCTGGAATAAAACCACTCAGATACACAACTGTGCCGGAATTCCTGAAGGCGGTATATATAAGGACGGAGAATATGAATAATCCGGTTGTTATCATTGATTCCTGGGATGCCGTAGCTTCCTATACCGGATATTATGAGGAGAAGGAGAGGGGCAAATTGGAGCACAATATCTGCGATTTCGCCAGGAGAACGAAGACGAAACTGATTTTCATTGTGGAATACACGGAGCAACGCCCGCTTGACTACCTCGTTGATGGCGTCATCATTACCGAAAACTATACGTATGATGAACGATGCCTGAGGAGGATGTGGATACAGAAACTGAGGGGCTGTGAGATAAGGAGTCCTTCATATTTGTTTACGCTGACCGGAGGGGTTTTCAATTCGTTCCCTTTTGAAGACCAGAAGAGCAAATTAGAGGGGATTGAAAAACCCATCGTTCCTGACCCCATTACCGACCCCCGCAACACAAAGAGCTCCACAGGGATTAAGCATCTGGACGAAGTTATAGGTGGCTATGGCTGGGGCAGTCTTAATGTCTTTGAGGGGGATTATCTCCCCTATGCGATGCTGGCACGTGCGGCATTTATCAATACATTAAATCTTAACCGAAAGCTCTTTATCCTCTCCGCCAAGCAGAAAGAGTTGCTAAATGAGATACACCCTTTTGTAAATCCGCAATACAGGGCTAATGTAGACCTGGAGATAGAAGAGATAACAGAAGTTGAGGAGATGGGGGAGAATGACAGGGGCGCCATGGTGGTCTTCGATCTGGATAATATAGAAGGAGACATAGATGATATAGCCGCCATACTCAGGGGAAAGAGATGCATAGCCGTATGTTATATGCCGGCTGAGGGTGAAGAGAGAAATGCGAGTGAGATAAAATCCATTGCCTCCACACACCTCAAGACAAAACATATCTCAGGCGTTCCCTGCATTTATGGTGTGTCACCGAGGACGGGAATTTATGCTCTCCACCTTGACACTTCTGATGGATATCCCACGGTAAACCTCACAATGATAGAATAAAACGCCTGCTGGCTTTATCATACGAAAGGGGTGAGTTTGAGCTGGTGATACTCGCCTCCACCTGCCGGTGAAGGCGATGGCGAGATATTATAAATGACCGTATGAGGCTTAACGCCATAGAAATTAAGCGTGCCATTGATGGGGATAAAACGGAGATGGACATCAGCGAGCTCACGTATCTCGCTCTTTAACTTCGCAGAAGGTTTCAAAACGCCAATTAAAACATCATCCGTGGTCCTCACCCACGATACGATGTCCAGAAGCATCTTCCTTATCTCAGCCTCGTCGTATATATTCAGCGCAGTTAAGCCAAGTACATGCAATACCGGCTTCTTCAAGCTCTTATAAACCTCAAAATGCATATCAAAACATTTTCTTACCGACTCAACGTCTGCACCGATGTGGAACAAACACGGGTCTTCACTCTCAGTATCAGAAACAGTGGGCATGCGCAGATTCTTATCCAGCACCTCTACGCTGACATAATCCAGAAGGAACTTCTTCACCGAGGAGGAATAAAAGCCATCCTCTGGCGTGTACATAACGCCGTGGTCATTCAGCAGGAAATTGGAGATCGTGTGGTATAAGACCGATCTGTAACTCTGACTTATGCTATCATCCATGAGTTCTAACAGCACGAAGCTCCCACGTGGATAGCCACCGATTATCATATCCATATCCTCTATCCCGGTCGAATAATGCCCCTGCGGGAGCTCTTTATTGATCTTCCTGTGCCTGCCACTGCCCAATTCCGATGCGGTGGTCACAAAATGTGAGAACTTCCCCCCCTCCAGGGAGAAGGGATAATTATTCCGTGGGACCTGAAAACCCCTCATTTTATCTATAAACACTCTTCGCACGACTCTATCGTCTATCTGCTCCTTTTCTAATCTTAAAATTGCATCAACGAGGTAGTCCAATCTTCTCTCTTCGGCGTATTCACTTATCAGAACCAGATGCGTCTTCGTCTTCCGCGCGATGTCCAGCATGGACGTTTCAAGCTTTTCAATATCCTGATTCCCTTTGCCTATCTGAAAGGAGACCGCATCCCAGCTATCCAGGATTAAAATAGTAACGTCCTCCTCCGCAACAACACTATAAACACTCCGCAAGAAGCCTGTCAGGTCTTCATAGAGCACCTGAGCGGGTGCTTCTGAAAATTCCGACTGCGTGGCATCAATGATGTTTTTTACGGGTATTCGCTCCTCCAGACCGGGGAACTGTTTATACAGTGCGGTGGGGTCAATGCGAGTGGAGATATAAGCGCCTTTGTTATCGCCCGTGCACATTCGCTCGAGGAGAGTGATAGCGAATGTGGTCTTTCCAGTGCCAGGAGCTCCTTTGAGCAGGATGGTGTAGCCCTCCATGGACTTCAATACCGCCTCTACTTCGTGCATATTTTTACCCCTGTGCTTATTGAGCTTGTTTTATTAATATAAATATTTGGATCAGTTAAAATTTTCTTTATTCATACTCATCATCATTTATAGCCTGCTGAGCTTTCCCCCTCTTCGCTATTAACTCCTCTATGCTCCTCTTCTCTTTTACTCTCTGCACAGTATTGATGAAATTGAATAGCGTCTCGGTATATGGGCTGTGCTCATTTAACTTTATCACGCGGGATTTCCCGATGTCCAGTTTGGTCAGTATGCCGGCATCAACGAGGTCATAAACAGCTTTACGGGTGGTAACGTGGCTCTTATCCAGTGTTTGTGCAAGTTTAGTGATGTTGGTGAAGTACCTTGGATTGTTGTAGAACAGGAGTATTATCTCAAGATGCGTGCTATTCCCGAATATCTTCTCCAGGATTTCCATATGTTGATTATTTAAATTTGCATTATATATAAAAATAATGCGTATAGAACGTGTAAAGGGCACCCGGGATTTCCTGCCCGTGGAGATGAGGAAGCGGCGGGTGATAGAGGCGAAGCTGCGCGAAATAGCGGAGCGATGGAGCTATGCGGAGATAAGCACACCCACATTTGAACTCGCAGAGCTCTTCACCATCAGGTCAGGTGAAGCTATTCTGGATGAGATGTACGGGTTCAGGGACAGGAGTGGCAGGCATTTAGCACTGAGACCTGAGCTTACCGCACCGGTGATACGGCTGTACGTAAACGAGCTGAAGATGGCGCCCAAACCGATCAAGGTCTATTATTTCGGTAATTGTTTCAGGTATGAAGAGCCACAGCGTGCTCGATACCGCGAATTCTGGCAGTTCGGTGCTGAAATCATCGGCTCTGACCGACCGGAAGCTGAAGCTGAGATCATCGCACTCGCATATACCATCATAGAGGAGCTGGGCATAGATGCGGAACTGCATCTCGGGCATGTCGGGCTTATTCGTGAGATACTACGGGATGCGGGGGTGAGTGATGCTATGATGGGCAGGGTGATGCGGCTGATAGACAAAGGTGCACGGGACGAATTGATGGAACTGATGCAGAGCATGGGAATAGAATGTGATGCGCTGATGCATATTATAGACCTGAGAGGAGGAGCCGCGATCGAAGAAGCACGGCATATCACAGCACATAGCGAATCGCTGGAACACCTGGAGCAACTGCAGCAGCTACTCGATTATTATGGCGTCGGTTATGACCTGAATCTCGGTATAGCACGTGGACTGGACTATTACACCGGCATGGTATTTGAGATATACGAATCAGGAGACAGGCTGGGTGCACAGCGGCAGATATGTGGTGGCGGTACTTACCGGCTGGCTGCACTGTTTGGTGGCGATGATGCCCCTTCAACGGGCTTCGCATTCGGGTTTGACCGACTGGCTGAGGTCTATCATATGGAAGAGAACGAACCGGTGAGGGTGGTTGTTGTGCCCGTTAAGAACGAGCCGGAAGTGCTTCAAGCCGCTATAAGGATAACATCCAGGTTGAGAGCGCACTTCAATACCTATCTGGATGTGATGCACAGGAGTCTGAGCGAGCAGCTGGCTTATGCCAATGCAATACACGCATCATACGCGGTAATAGTGGGTAAACGCGAGCTGGCGGAGGGTAAAGTGACTTTGAGAGACCTCGAAACCGGAGAACAGCACAAAATCACCATGGATGAGTGTATAGCGCAGTTGAAGGATGTCGTGGTTAACGCCGTGGTTAAAAGAGGAACAAATATATAAAGATGGTTATCTTTACGTGATAGGAGATACGAAGCTGATGGTGCTCGATGACGTGGGAAAAGTGAACGAAATTGAGTTTGAGACTGTATACTCTTTATTCTTTATCTCTTATCAGAGAAATAAGTATAAGCATATAACGGGATAAGATGTGTCTGGCAATACCGGCGAGAGTGGTGGAGATTAGCAATGAAGGAAAGGCAAAAGCGGACTTCGGCGGCATATATCGTGAGATTGATATATCGCTGGTGGATGCAAAAGTGGGCGATTATGTGATGGTTCATGCGGGTTTTGCGATCGAGATAATGGACGAGCACGAGGCGAAGGAGACGCTTGCGTTGTGGAAGGAGATGCTTGAAAAATGTTTTCAGAGATGATGAAGAAGGTGTATGGCGTCATGGGAGACCCGATAGAGCATAGCTTATCGCCTGTTATGCATAATACCGCGTTTGAAGCGCTGGGGATAAATGCCATTTATCTCGCATTTCGTGTATCCATAGACGAGGTGGGCGATGCTATACGTGGTGCGAGAAGCCTGGGCATTGCCGGGCTCAATGTCACCATACCGCTGAAAGAGAAGGCACTCGAATTCGTCGTGCCCGATGCGTTAGCAAGCCGCATAGGTGCGATAAATACCATTGATTTCAGTACAGGCACACCCAGGGGCTACAATACCGATGGGATCGGTGCACTGAGAGTACTGAGGGAAGCGGTAGGCGAATTACATAACAAAAAGGTGTTGATACTCGGTGCAGGAGGTGCAGCACGGGCTATAGCGTTCTATCTCGATTCAGAAGGGTCTATACTGACGATAGCGAACCGCAACGTGGAACGAGCCAGACGATTAGCTTCTGCTCTTCATAATGCCGAACCAATCGGCATGGACGAGCTGGAGCGAATAAAGGATGCTGATATACTCATCAATGCCACACCTGTGGGGATGTACCCGCATGAGGATGAAACGCTCGTAGATGCGGGATTGATGCATTCCGAGCTCGTGGTCTTTGATATTGTGTATAATCCACTGGAGACGAGACTATTGAAGGAGGCGAAGAAGGCTGGTGTACGTACCCTGATAGGCGGTTTGAAGATGCTACTCTATCAGGGAGCTGCATCGTTCAGGATATGGACGGGCATGGAACCACCGTTAAGCAGTATGGAGAGAGCAGTGAGAGAAGCTCTCTCAGTGCGAGCGCCCTGAGAGGGTAAAAACAAAAATAATAGAACAATGAAGCGAATAAGGATGGCTATTGCCCCACATGCTCTTTCAGTTGATAAGGATGCTTCTATACATCTGCACCAAATCAATACCTGGGGTTCTAACTCAGAAAAACAGAAACGGCACCCGTTATGATGATTTATCTCCTTACCACAATCGTCACTATATCACCATCTGCGAGTACATGAGATAATCCCACACGCTGACCTGCATGCCTTGCGGAACGTCCCCATACGCGGGCATAGCGGAATCTGGCGATGAAATCACGGTGAATCGCGGCACAGACATCGGCAATAGTGGCTTCTCGTCTGAGTACCAGCGGGTTTTCCATATCTGGTGTACCGCCCTGCGGTCGCATGTATATCTGTAAGAAGCCCAGCGTGTTGTAGATACGCTCTTTCAGTGCCTCCAGGTTGAGTTCACGCTCAGCTGAGATGAATATCGCATCAGGGAAGCACTGCCTGAGCCGCTCAACCATGAACGGCTCTGCAAGGTCGGTCTTGTTCAGCACGGTGATGGCATCTATATATCTACGATTGCCGGTGACCACATCTATGAACTGCTCAACGGTGAGTCCTTCCTCTCTTATGAGAACCTCAGCATTGTGTATCCTGTATTCCATCAGCACTGCTCGAATGAGAGCATCATCGAGCTCATGCTTCACCGTGCTCTCTATCCTTATCCCGCCACGGTCCAATTTGCGTATGCTCACGTCAGGTGCTCGCGCATTTACACGAATACCCGCATTATACAGCTCCTCCAGGAGTGTTTCATACTGTTTTGTGGCATCATGAGCCGCATCGAGCAGGATGAGTATCAAATCAGCATTCCTTAACGCAGAGAGCACTTCTCTCCCCCTGCCACGACCGTAAGAAGCGCCGGGTATCAGCCCTGGCACATCCAGTATCTGGATGCGTGTGCCCCTGTAATGTAGCATACCGGGAATGACTCTCAGTGTGGTGAAGTCATAGGAAGCGACCTCGGCACTGGCACTGGTGAGGCGATTGAGCAGTGTGGACTTACCGACCGAAGGATAACCGACCATTGCGACGGTGGCATCTCCTGTTCTCTTAACATCAAAACCCGCATCTGCACTACGCACACGTGCCAGTTTGCTCGCTCTCAATCGTGCAAGCTTCGCCTTCAGCCGCCCGATATGATGTGATGTTGCCTTGTTGTATGGCGTCCTTCTTATTTCGTCCTCAATCCGCTTTATTTCTTCCTCTATGTCAGTGCTCATTTCGCCTGCGCTCTTCGTACCTCTCGGTCAGCTTGATCCGCGCGGGTATTATTCTCCTCACGGGCTCTTCAACCGGCGTGAATATCTCCACCGATCTCACACTCCGCAGTATTCCAAGACCAAGACATGCACCGTTATTGGCATCATCACCAAAGAGCCCGACAAGTGCACCTGCCTCTGGCTCACCCTCTATAATTGCGGATGCAAAAGCACGAAGCCGTGCATTTCTGAAATATCGCCTGTATGATGTGGTACGCATTCGCCGCCGCTCCTCTCGCGTCCTCAGCACCACGTGTTCATCAACCCGCAACATCAGCAGGTTACCGGGCACGGTCAGCCGCTGGATTATCCCTCCCAGTTCGCTATATCGTTCAATGGCGATGATAAGTGCCGGGCGAACACAGGCTATCTCACGCAATTTGAAGTTACAGGCTTCTTCACCCTCCACCCACCCGGTTGAATCAACGATTATAATATCCGGGCTGAGCGCTCTGGCATCATGCACCGCAGCGGCTATGCCACGCAGGCAAGCACCGATACAACTTGCGGGGGAGGTATCACCTGCGAAATAAAGCCTGCTGGCTGGTATATCGTACAGTTTCCCTATTTGCCCGTCACGCTTACACATGCCCATACCGATACAGCATGGCGGACCTATATCACTCTGTCCTACATCTGCGTCTATTATCGCCACTTCCAGCCCGAGAGCACAGCACATGTTCGCTATTTCGGTTACCGTATGGGTCTTACCCACATCTGTACAGCCGAGCATATAAATAAGCGGCTGATGTGTTCTGTTGAGTATGTCAAGCACCGCTCGTGCAACGATATTGTTCGTCATCCCTATTGCTTCGTTTATAATCTATTCGCCAGTATTAAAAGAATTGAAGAAGCGGCACAGCATGGAAAGTTTTATGTATATTCTTTACTTTAGAAGAAGTAAGCAGGGGAGAAGGAGATGGGAGGTAAATTTTATCCTGTAAAAGGCTATATAGACTTCCTGAAGGCTGCAAGCTCGGACATTGAGAGTTTCTGGGCGAGAGAGGCATCGAAATTAGAGTGGTTCAAACACTGGGACAGGGTTCTGGAATGGGAAGAGCCGTTTGCAAAATGGTTCGCAGGAGGTATGCTCAATGCGTCTTACCTGTGCGTGGATAAACACTTATACTCATGGCATAAGAACAAGGTGGCTCTGTACTGGGAAGACGAGGAAGGGCACACAAAGGCGCTCAGCTATTTCCAGCTCTACCGGGAAGTGAACAGGTTTGCTTCCATGCTGCGCAATCTCGGTGTGAATAAAGGTGACAGGGTCGTTTTATACATGCCAATGATTCCTGAATTACCGATTGCAATGCTCGCATCCGCAAGAATAGGCGCTATCCATACGGTTGTATTCTCAGGTTTCAGCAGCCAGGCTCTTGCGGATAGAATTAATGACACATCAGCAGAAATACTGATAACTGCGGACTTTGGAAAGAGAAGGGGAAGATTGATACCACTCAAGGAGATAGTGGACGAAACCCTGAAACTTGCACCCACCATAAAGAAAGTGGTAGTGATAAGAAGAACGAAGGAAGCGATAAATATAGAAGATGGCAGGGATTTCATGTATCATGAGTTAATAAAGGATGCTGAGAATTATGTTGAACCAGAGCCTCTGGAGTCCTGCCATCCATTATATATCCTCTACACATCCGGCACCACAGGTAAGCCCAAAGGAGTCATGCACTCCACAGGTGGATATCTGGTATACAATTATGCCACATATAAGTGGGTATTCGATATCTCAGATGAGTCCATCCACTGGTGCACCGCCGATGTGGGCTGGGTAACAGGGCATTCTTCAATAGTTTATGCGCCTTTGCTACATGGAGCAACAGTGCTTATGTTCGAGGGCACACCTGATTATCCTGATCCGGGCGTGTGGTGGAGGATAATAGAGAAGTACGGGGTCACAATCTTTTATACGAGTCCAACAGCGATCAGGATGCTCATGCGTTATGGCGAGGAGTGGTTGAAGAATTACGATTTGAGCAGTTTGAAGATCCTGGGTTCTGTTGGTGAACCTATAAACCCGGAGGTATGGAGATGGTATTATAAAAATGTAGGAGGAGAGAGGTGTCCGATAGTGGATACATGGTGGCAGACGGAGACAGGGGGGATAATGATCTCGCCCGCTCCGGGCATGGAGCTCATACCACTCAAGCCGGGTTCTGTAACACTGCCACTGCCCGGTATAGATGCTGAAGTGGTGGACGAAGAGGGAAAACCGGTAAGTGCGGGGATAAAAGGCTATCTGGTGATAAGGAAACCATGGCCGGGGATGCTGATGGGGCTTTACAGGGATCCTGAGAGATACAGGGAGGTATACTGGTCGAGATTTAAGGGCATGTATTATACCGGAGACTATGCGATGAAGGACGAGGAGGGCTATTTCTGGATATTTGGCAGGGCTGATGAGGTAATAAAAGTGGCAGGGCACAGGCTCGGCACCGCGGAGATAGAGAGTGCGGTGGTATCGGCACCTTTTGTGGCTGAAGCAGCCGTGATAGGCAAGCCTGACCCGATAAAAGGAGAGGTTATAGTTGTATTTGTGATATTGAAGGAGGGGCATAAGCCAGGAGATGAGCTGAGGGGAGAGATAATCAGACATGTTCGTGAGCATATAGGACCGATTGCTACGCCAGATGAGGTTCATTTCGTCGCTAAACTCCCCAAAACGAGGTCGGGGAAGATAATGAGGCGGTTATTGAAGGCTGTGATAATGGATAAGCCCATAGGTGACATCACAACACTCGAAGATGAAGCTTCGATAGAGGAGGTGAAGAGTGTTTATGAGGAATTCAAGCATATTATGAAAAGCAGATTATGAAAAGCA
>JAODGP010000010.1 GCA_025464345.1 Methanosarcinales archaeon
TCTCTGCAAAGGTATTAAAATGGCGTATATGCTATGTAAGGTCTATAATCCAGCGAATAAGCCCGATAATAAAGAGGAAGCAGCCCTCTGCCCTCGTCAATCTCCATCCGGTTCGCATAAAGAGGATAACGATGAGGATCATACCCACAAGCATGTACAGACTCCCGGTTGCTGCAAGGTCAATATGTAATGTTCGGATCATCCCTGCGAGACCGAGCACGCCGACAAGATTGAAGATGTCACTGCCTATGAGATTCCCGGCAGAGATACCGTAACGACCCTTCAATACAGCTACCAGCGACGTGACGAACTCAGGAGCCGAAGTGCCTGCTGCAACAATCGTCACACCTATCACCCATTCTGAGATGCCCATGGAGAGTGCAATCGCTCTTGCCGATTCCACCAGTAAATTAGAACCACCGATGACCAAGCCAAGCCCTGTGATCAGGGGTATGAAATCCTTTTTCGTGCCCTTCACCTCCTGATGCTCTACCTCTATTTCGGTTTCCCTTCTCCAGAAAAGATAGCCAAGGTATGAGAACAAAAATAAGAACAGAGTAGCACCTTCAATTTGTGTCAGCTTCAGGTCTCTGAAGAGAAACAGGAGTAAAAGGGTCATCGTAAGGAGGAATAGCCCGTCACGATATACGAGTTTAGGGCTTATTTTTAGTTCGTGGACAATCGCAACCCCGCCTAAAATAAAACCTAAATTGAAGATGTTCGAGCCGACGATATTACCAACGGAAATATTTGGACAGCCTTTGAGTGCTGCAAGAATGGTAACTGCGAACTCTGGAGCGGAAGTACCACAACGGTAAGACCTATCACGAGGTCTGAAACTCCTATCAAACGTGCAATTCTCGATGCAGAATCCACCAACCACTGCGCACCCAGCCACAATGCCACAAAAGAAAGACCGATAAAGATAAAATCCTGTATCATCTTACTTACATAACCATCGTGATAAAAATTCTTTAAGGATGATAACATACAGTGGAGTGAAGTTGCGGTTACGGGACTTCATAATAACGACTGACAACTGGTTCTTCTCGGTGGTCAGCTATGAATACTCGGATACGTGCGTAGCGAGATGCATACTCCGTTATGTGCCTGACGACCGGGGTACACGATTCTCGGAACGGCTGGGGCTGAAATACAGGAAGCTGGACTTCGATGCGGCATATGAGTTCATCATGCGCAACCGACCGGAATACATGGGTGATGTCCATTATGTACCGAAACGAGATATAAAAGAGGTGCTCAGACCAGAAGAGAAGCTTACTATTATTGCCGCTCGTGACGAGCGTGTGGCTCAGATTTACGAACTCCTGCGTTATTATATACCATCCGACAGGATTGGCATCACCGGCTCATTACTCTGCGGGCTCAATACCCCTCAATCTGATATAGATATCGTTATTTACGGACGTAAGAACTTTAATCGTGCGAGAGCGATTGTGGAAGCAGCGAAAGCGGAAGCGGGTGTCATTCGTGAGCTCGACAGTGATATGTGGCGACGGATATACAGCAAACGAAATCCTGAATTGAGCTATGAAGAATTCATCATGCATGAGAAGAGGAAGAAGAACCGTGGTATGATAAAGAACACCTATTTTGATATATTATACACCCGCGATTGGGACGAGATAGCACTTTTAGATCCCGGAGATTACGAACACGGTCAGAGAATAGGGTACCGGACGATAAGATGCGAAGTGATAGATGCGTCATTCTCGTTTGATAGCCCTGCAATATACCGCGTTGACCATCCGGAGATAGAGAAGGTGGTCTCTTTCACTCATACTTATGCGGGACAGGCGGAGGAAGGCGAGAGGATAGAAGCGCGTGGTATGGTGGAGAAGACAGCGCATGAGACACGCCTGGTTGTCGGTACAACGAGGGAAGCGAAGGGTGAATGGATAAGATCAATGGATCTGTAGTTCAGGCGAGGATGGAGAAAATAAGTACGCTCATCCACACTTCTCATCGGACTGAAAAAGTAGAATAATTGTCTGATGAACCTGTTTTTCTTTCAGGACGAATCCGAGAGCTTTTTCGTACCGCCTATGGGTTTGAATTGTTTCTGGGACTCTCAGAAGAAGATTCCCACTGCTATTCCACACTCCATGTTCCAGTTACTGACGAACAAAAGGAACTGGATGATCAGATTCAAAACCTGGAAGTAGGGGGTGTTCGGAACTACCGGTTTCACCAAAAAGCTTAAATAGTGTTTGATTCTTTATTCTTTAAGGTGTGAATATGAACGAGGAATCGAGGCGGTTGCCGAAATACTGGCCCATCCTGTATGTGGTATATCGCCTGAGGCGTGTGGAGAACAGTTTTGACCTTCAGAAGTATCTTTATCTCGCGAAGGAGGATGGTAAAGCACCAATAGAGTACGTGTTCGTTGATGACTACTGTGGACCGAGGTGTGCATGTATAAAACAGGACGCCATATCGCTTGGCGTGCGTGGCTATCTGAAGGTATCGTTCGAGAACAGCTGGGTGTTTGAGATAACTGAGGCTGGTGCGAGACTGGCGAAGGAATACATGAGTATTCTACCCGCAGAGGTTCAGAATGCGTTTGATCGTATCATAGAGGAGTATTCTTCACTACCGGTGGTGAAATTAAGGGATTACAGTGGCAATCGGAGAGCTAAACCGCAGGCGAAATACGAAGAGTTGAAGCAGCAGATAATGAGTGAGATAAGCCTATTATTGCATGACTTCTCATCCGTAGAGTCCAACGGGAACACTCTATTCTTACTCGGCTCACTTGACTATTGCATGCTGGTATTGAAGCGAGAGAACCTGATGGATATTCTCCAGAAGGACAATTTGATCGTCCTGATCAATGGCTACGTGAAGAAGGTCATGCTACTGCGGGAACTGATCGGGGATAACATGGAGCTGGTGGGGGCTATATGCCTGAACGATTACAAGGAGGATTTTGAACTGGTACAGAAGGCATCGGAGGAGTATAAAATACTGCCGGCACTGTATGAGGATGGGATAGACCTGTCGGTGTTTGTAGAGGAATAGAACATGGGTGCGGGAAGCAATGATAAACGAATAATCATATACGATGCCAATTCGATCATCTATTATTGCTTCCTGCATGAGGAGAAGATAAAGGGGCGGACAGTGACGATACGAGTCATGGAATTCACGAACAAGATACAGAACCTTACGGAAGAGTTTATAAATGAAGGCTTCATAATTGAGACCCTGTCGTGCGTGATGAAAGAGATATACGATAAGGGTATAGCGAAGATAGTGGACGAGTTCTGCGAGGATTTTCGCACGATGGATCTTATTGGACTGCCCGGTGCGAGAATCTCAAACCAGATTAAACTGCGACTGGCGCGTAAGACCGAGGAGAAGATCAAACGCTTACAGAGCAAGGCGTGGTTCAACGTCGTGGATTACGTACCATCGGAGAAGGAGATAGAGCGTGTGCGTAGTTTTTACGAATCGCTCAGTGGCACGCCGAAGATGATAGAGCACATGAGGCGGAAGAGGACACGTGAGCCCTACCCCTCTGAGGTTGATATGAGTTTACTGGTATATTCGAAGGAGCGAGAAGCGCCGATAGTAACGAACGACAGTGATCTTACGGACTTCAAGTCCGAACTGGAACGCGAAGGGTTATGCTATGGCATAATCGCGGACCCATGAGCTTTACTCCATAGTTTCGGGGTGTGTGCGCATCACCAACATTTAAATGTTCGCTCATCTTCGCATGGTGATATTATTTTTTAATTTACCGAAAAGCTTATATTATACCCTTCACATGAAAGATTGTAACATGTTAAAATAAAGGAGGATGATATATTGCTTACTACTATAACTACGACGACTACTACAACTACGGTGGTGGTAGCGAGCCAGACTGCGGTATTTGGCGCTATTGGCGTGGTTATTTTAATCGCACTGCTCATCGCGAAAGAGCTATTGAGCGCAAGCGAAAATGAAAAGGCGATGCTGCTCGGAAGGATCACGGGCATTGCAATCAATCCGTTGCTGTTCTCTTTTTTGATTATCGTTGTGATCAAAGTGGTGGAGGTAATATAAACTCTTTAAAGAGAAAGCTTTACCATATAAGAAGGATGTGGAAAATGAGAGGGATGGAGAAGGGAATGGGAGGAGGGACGGTAGCGAGGATGGAGCAAATAGCAATTGTGGTTATAATACTGGTCGCTTTCGTAGCGCCCGCATCCGCGGCAACGTTGACTGTAACTCCATCTTCAACAACCAGTGGCGCACTCGTAACCATAGAAGGCACGGGGTTTGGCGCCAACGAAGAAGTGACCATAACCTCGACAGTTACCGGCTTCAAGATACCCGTATCCGGAATGGATGGGCGATATGCATACAGCCTGGTTGATTTCAATATCTCGCAGGAGAACACGAGCTTTTCGCTCAGTGTGAGAGAAGTGCAGGATGACATGGTGATAAAGGTGAAGAGGTTCTGGTGGACGCCTTACTGGACGATAAACAATGACAGTACTAATAAATTAGGCTTCGCATTTAATTATGACACAGCTACGAACACATCAACAGTAACCAGGGGAATGCCAACGCCAACGGGCGTGTATTGTGTCGTCACGGTAACAGGAACCGCTGTTACAGCGCCCACAGCCACTGGCTATGTTGAGAATGTCACACTGAACGCGACAATCACCAGGAAAGTCTGGACAAATGCAACAGGCGGGTTTAAGGAAGTTATTGATACACATGGAGTACCCGCAGGGACATATATTATAAATGCTACAAATA
>JAODGP010000079.1 GCA_025464345.1 Methanosarcinales archaeon
TATTCGTAATCTCCTATCTGCCTTTTTTCAAAAGCCCTGTTGAGTTCTCTTCCCATCTCCTTTGGAAGAATGCCGGTTTTTATAAAATGCTCTCCGAAAGCTGAAATTACGCCTTTATGGGATGAAAACGATAAATTCTTGGTAAGAAGCACAGCCTGTGCCGAATAAAACATCGCATAATAACTTCTTGAAACAGAAGATTCATAATCACCTTCTTCAAGAAGTATTTTAGCACTTCTCAGGTATTTCTCTGCTCTCTCCATTAAGGATTCGACCTCTTTCATGCAGGTATGCCTTCCCTTCTCACATTTATGAGAAGCGGGCTGTTAACCGTAGTGTAATCTTCCTCTGAAACAGGATAAACCGATAACAATACTCCGTATTTTAGATTCACCTCTGTAATTATATTTATCATCTTATCGATTTCTTCTCCAGGGATAACATTTCCTTCAAGAACGATAAGCAAGTCTATATCAGAATCTTCAGTAGCATCCCCTCTCGCATATGAGCCATAGAGAATGACCCTCTTTAATCTTTTACCATACAATTTTTCAATTTCTCTTTTAAATTCTTCAAGTGCCTTTTTTATTTCCATGCTCATTACCTTATCAAATATTAATGGATCATATATCTATGTCTCGTAAAAGAAATACATCGTGATGAGGTTCCCGGACATAAGATGGAGTAGGCGGATACCAGAATCCATAGGAATGAAGAAGTGAAGGTATAATAAATATTTTTCGGTTTTTTTCCCGCGAGAGACTGAACTGAGAGGTTAGAGGTTATCGGTTATTTCTTAATCACTGGTCAGATCAACCCTGCTGTGTGGCAGCCCCTCCACTGGCTTCACACCCTCACGTACGTAAAGCGTGAGCCTCTGGAAACTCGTCATCCTTTTACGTCCCACCTCAGAGAAGACTTCATCGCCGATCAGGCAAAAGCGGAGTTCGTATCTCCCGGGAGCGGGCGGTATGAAATCCAGTATTGGCATGTCAATACACCTGTGGATTGCAGTATACTTACCAAGATACCTCCTGCCGAAATACGCGGTTTTGAAGAGCGAGATGAATTCCATGAATGACCTCTCCTCACTGAATATACAATTGCCATGGCTATCGGTGATTGATAACCGGTAGGGGTTGAATTGTATCTCGAGCGACGGGCTATATCTATACCACTTTACCGTCTCACTGAACCGGCAGATAACGCCTATTCTGCACCACTCACGGCGCGTGGTGATCTCAAAGTCACCCCTCATCTCTATCCGTCCATCCTTCTTCTCCCCTTCAAGCCTCGCTATTTCCTTCCCTGTCGCTAATCTCCACCGCCACCACCATGACCTCAAGAACATCTCCCTTTTATCTCTATCATCGCCATTGGGATTTGAAATTAAAAAGACTAAAGGCGACAAGAATAAAAAGCGGAACATTTATATGTTATGATACAGAAGAAGAAATTGAGGGAAGAATGAGGAGTAAATTCTTTATTGCATTGAAATGCTTTTTCCAGTGCCCGGTATATACAACGAGGCTAATGCTGAGTTTGAGTCCCCCTTCTGACCCCCGGGTGGTGGAATCGATAAAGCAGCGCTGCCCGGATGTAGAAGTGGAGAGTTTAGGATTCTATGCCGGGCTATTCCTCGCTATCCTGTTTCTCATATTCTGCGTGTTCGCATATATAGTATCCCTATTTTATGGGGGCTGAGCGGAGCGAGCGCCCGTAGAGGCGGGTATGACGTAATCATGATATGCCGTTTCTAAATGCTTTGATAGCAGCAGGAAGGTGCAATAGAAGAGAATAATCAGGACGTATAGCACATCCCGGAGGAGGATATCAGCCGGTGGCGGGACATAGGGCTTACATACCGGCTCTTCTTCCATGAATCCGCATAACAGTTCGTACCATCGCAGGGCATAGTAGGACACACTATAAATATTCACTGCACATAGACCCATTGCCACACCCTGAATGACCCGCCTCAGCTCGTGCTTCCGTCTCGATTTTATAGCAAGTGCGCAGAGATATCCAAACAGGAACCAGCCGAGGATGGCGAGTGAGATACCGGAATATGTGCTCTCCCAGAAGGTTACGCATCCATCAATGGTTATTGCAGCACGCCACAAGATGGCAGCTGATAATATCATCACCAGCGTCCGTCCACGTGTGAACAGCCTGAATATCGCTTCCATCCTCCCTCTGCTTCTGCTCCTCCCCTTCATCACCTCCTTCTTCACTCCCTCTCTGATTAGCAGTCTGTAATTCCGCTGCATCTCCTTTAAATATCTGAGTATGCCCGTGGTTGCGCAATAATACATCATGAAGAGCACATAGGTCGCATCACGATAGATGAAATCACGGCGCACTGAGACTTCCACACGCAGGCAGCCACAGCCCCTCAACCCGTAGTAAATCGCGATATAGATGTTGATTACGAGAAGAGCGATGGCAATACCGCGATAAATCCTGCCAGAGACCGGCCAATACGTCGGCTGACGGCTATTTGAGTACAAATATGCCATCAGAAGCCAGCCTACTGTGAGCAGAGAGAGACATGAGAGCAGGCACTCACCTGTGCTTATCTCCTTATCGGAGCTTACAAAAGCTCGCCATAGAACAGCAAAGCCCACTGCTGTGACTAACAGCCGCTCATCGGTGATTACCCTGAGTACAAGCTCAAACTCTCTTCTATCATCCATCTTTCTCGGAATGTGACACTAAAAAAGCGCACCAGAGGCACTGGATATGCACAGCCACTCATTGAGCAAAACAGGTGTTTTTAGGCTGGTAGTTAGTAGCTAGTAGTTAGTAGTTTATTCCTTATACGTCTCTTCACCTTTCTTAATCAGGTATTCGCATTCCTCAGATGCTCGCTCTAAATACTTCGACAGCACTATTGCCGTGCAGAAGAAGATCGCCAGCATGAAATAACGCACATCGCGGAATATAAAATCCAGTGGTAGGAGCGTCTTCTCCACCTCTGGAAGGTATATCAGGGTGTACCATCGCATACCGTAATAAAAGAGGATATACATGTTCACAGCGAATAGAGCGAAAGCAATGCCCTGATATATCTTTGCAACACTTGGTCGGGTGGTTCTCACGGATAGAGAGCTTATGTAACCGAAGAGGACCCAACCCCATATGATGAGTGCCATTCCTGAGACCATACTCTCCCACAGGACTATCTGCTTGTCGAAACTGATGACCGAACGCCAGAGGAAGACCAGACCAAGCAATACTATTACCGTCCGTTCATCGGTTATTATACGGAAGATCGATTCTGAGACGCCCCCTTTACGCATCTCCGGCATCTTCTCAGTCACCAGGAGGTAATTGTCATGCATCTTTCTAAGGTATCCCGTTGCCCACAATGTGCCACAGTATGCCAGCACCAGCATGGCATACCTGAGGTCCCAGAGGAGGAACTCACGAGGTACAAAAAGCCCGGGGCCACTCACCGCTAATTGATGCCATCGCGTTCCACAGCAGATAAGGACATAGATATTCAGTGCGAAAGCACTGATTGCAAGCCCCTGAGCCATCTTGTTGGAGATTAGCCAGCTCGTCTCCTTTACGGACACGGAATAGAGGTACGTAAAGATAAACCAGCCAAGCAGGATGAGGAGCACACCTGAGCCTATACTCTCCCAGATAGTTATCGATGTGTCAATGCTTATAGCAGCTCTAATCAGAATCACAACGCTCGCTACCACTGCAATGACCCGCCAGTCCCTCATCAGTTCATCTGCGCTCATCAATCTCCCCTTCCATCTCCATCTGTTAGTAACATCACATATTATACGGCGATGTCTATAAATAGTTTTCGATTTTCTCTTCTCACTGTGGTGCTGAGCCGATCTCGGGAAGGTGACGATTGACTATCAATCGCGGCACAAGCGTCGAATACCTGCCCAGCTGTATCCCATATCGCCTGTTATACTCAGCCATATCCATCAGCTCCCCGGACCTGTGCCTCGCTCTCTTTATTCTCATACCTTCTATCTCCCACCCGTGCTCCTGCTCCAGTTTACGTAGCAGCTCCATCCGCCGCATCACGTGTAGCTCATGCTCTGACCGCACATAGAGATACCAGTCATCCGGATATTCACCGAAGAAATCCTTATGCGCTTCGTTCGCCGCTTCCAAACTCGCCAGCCTCGGATCTCGCAACGCAAGTGGTCGGTGTAGCAGTTTAGCGCACATCGCTATCGCTTCCTCCTTCGTCTCCACCGGCACGAGCATATGCACCGGGCATGGCTCTACTTCCTTCTTCTCACCCGTGACGCCGTCATACATCCACCACTTGCTCCTATCGTATTTATCACCCATAAAATATCTCTTGAACTTGAAGCCCGAAGGTCCAACCACAACCGGTATGCCAGACCTTACGAGCCCCGATGCCACGGCATACATCTCCTCCGCTGCCGCACCCCACAATATCACCACCACGGGCAACCTCGCATAGAGATAATCAGCAATCTGCGTCCAGTTTGCTTTTGGCACGTATCCACTCCCCACCAGTGCACCTCGATATACAGCCGAGGTGACGTGCGAAATAGCTGTACATCCGCCAAAATTCACCAGCCCCTTCAGCACACCTGCTGCGATGTATTGCTCAAATAAAAATTTCCTCTCTTCTGCATCGAAATATCTCGCCACATCGGCGGCTACACAACCAGAAACGGTGACAAGCGCGTTCCTCTCCAGGAAATATCTCGCTATATCCGCTACTTCACGCTCCGAACCCGGATAATTCCCGCATCCTATAATGTTAACCATTCCTGGTCCGTTTCCTCCGAGTATAATCCCAAAAGTGAGGTCCCTCCA
>JAODGP010000011.1 GCA_025464345.1 Methanosarcinales archaeon
TCATGTTTTATGCTATTCTATCTTATCTGTTATATTAATGCCAGAAAGAATCCGGAAACGGGATGGCAGAATAGTGGAATTCGATCGTGATAAGATAACCACTGCGATTTATAAGGCGATATTGAGTGTTGGCGTGGATGACGCGAAAGTGCTCGCGGGTAAACTCGCGAACAGGGTGGTGGAAGAGCTTGAGGGCGAGCACATACCGGTACCGTCGGTAGAGGATGTGCAGGATGTGGTTGAGCGAGTATTGATAAGAGCGGGTCTCGATAAGGTTGCGAAGGCGTATATACTGTACAGGCAGCATCGTGCGGATGTTCGAGCGCTGAAGAGCCTGATAGGTGTAAAGGATGACATAAAACTCTCGGTTAATGCCGTGCATGTATTGAAGAAGAGATACCTGCTGAAGAACGAGCGTGGCGAGGTGATAGAGACACCGGGTCAGATGTTGAGGCGGGTTGCGAGTGCAATAGCTGATGCGGAACGGCGGTATGGCAGCAGTAGCGACGAAGTGGATGCGATAGAGCGCGCTTTCATGAAGATGATGCGGGATCTCGAGTTCCTGCCGAACAGTCCGACATTGATGAATGCGGGTACAGCGCTCGGGCAGCTTGCTGCGTGTTTCGTATTGCCGATAGAAGATTCGATGGTGAGTATATTTGATGCGGTGAAGAATGCGGCACTGATACATCAGTCAGGCGGAGGTACAGGCTTCTCATTCTCACGGCTGAGACCGAAGGGCGATGTCGTACGGTCAACCGGTGGAATCGCATCCGGTCCGGTATCGTTCATGCGAGTATTCGATATCGCAACTGAGGTGATAAAACAGGGAGGTAAACGCAGGGGTGCGAATATGGGTGTGCTCCGTGTTGACCACCCGGACATACTTGAGTTTATAAGAGCGAAGGAGGGTGGTGCTCTATCAAATTTCAATATCTCGGTTGCAGCGACCGATGATTTCATGCATGCAGTTGAGCGTGATGATGATTACGTGCTCGTGAACCCCCGAACGGGAGAGGAGGTGAAACGAGTGAGTGCCCGCGCGGTATTTAAAGAGCTCGTGGCATATGCGTGGAAGACCGGGGATCCGGGCATCATATTCATAGACGAGGTCAATCGGCACAATCCCACGCCCGCTGTCGGTGAGATAGAAGCGACGAACCCGTGCGGTGAGCAGCCTCTGCTGCCATATGAGTCCTGTAACCTCGGCTCGATTGACGTATCCAAATTTGTCGAGCGTGGAGAGATCGACTGGCAGGGGCTTGGCGAGCGAATAAGAGTATGTGTTCGCTTCCTCGATGATGTCATTGATGTGAACAGGTATCCATTGCCTGAGATAAAGGAGATGACGCTTGCGAACCGTAAGATAGGGCTGGGTATAATGGGCTTTGCGGAACTGCTGATCAAGCAGGGCATAGCATACGATACGAAAGAAGCGATAGCGATTGGTGAGGAGCTCATGCGGTTCATTACCGATGAGGCTCGGCACTCTTCCGCAGAACTCGGTGACGAACGTGGCTCGTTCCCTAATTTTGAGCAGAGTATATGGCGGCAGCGATACGATTCCATGCGGAATGCCACGGTGACCACGATCGCACCAACCGGCACGATAAGCATAATCGCAAGTTGCTCCTCGGGTATCGAGCCTGTATTCGCCGTAGCGTTTGTGCGGAATGTAATGGGCGGTATGCTGGAGATAAATCCGCTATTTGAAGCGATAGCGAAGGAGCGCGGGTTCTATTCACGTGAGCTGATACTGAAGGTGGCTAAACGTGGCACGATACGCGATATAGAAGGCATTCCGGGCGATGTGAAGGAGCTCTTTGTTACCGCGCTCGAGATGGAGCCGGAATGGCATGTGCGGATGCAGGCTGCGTTCCAGCGATACACCGATAATGCGGTCTCGAAGACGGTCAATCTACGCAATGATGCGACCTGGGACGACGTGGAACGTGTGTTCCTGATGGCTTACAGGCTGAAATGTAAGGGCATTACTGTTTATCGTTATGGCTGTAAGGAGGGCGTACTCTCGCCAGGTGTGCCGGGCTTGATGCTCGATGAGTATGTGAGGGCAGATTCCGAATACACGGGCGTGTGCAGGGTGTGTTCTGTATGAATTATATGGCGACCACACGGGAGAAAGCGAGGAAAGTAAGCGATCCGCAGGGGTATGTACAGAGCTGAGTCATACCTGCCGGATAAAAGTGATGAGGACATTGCTGGAATTAGGAGAGGAGAAAGTGAAACTTTCGGATTGAATCAAAGTAACGTACATCTGTTTGTGCATACACGAGCGCGAGCTATTGAAGGATGCAACACGATAACACCGGACTGCAGAGGTACAGTGCAGACAGCCCTGCGAGTATAGCGGCGGGATAAATGATCAGCGTGGACTGCAAGAGGTATAATAGTATGATAGCAAGGAATACGAATCCAAGCGGTATTCCCAGCCTCAAATCCCTGACATTACCGTATCGCAGCCGACTGACCATCAGAACAGACAAGACCACCAGCAATAAGCTCAGTAATAGCGAAAAGTTCAATTGGAGTTCAAGCGCGAGTAGCAAGAAAGAGGAGAGGCATACCGCACTGCCTGTTATCGGTAACCCCACAAAATCGTCGCTCATAGTAGCATTGAATCTTGCGAGCCGCAACATCCCGCAGATCATATATGCACTGCATACAGCAGCCATAAACGGACTGTTCAGGAGTGTAAAAGCAATAACCGCAGGTGCAGTGCCGAAAGAGAGCATATCGGCGAGCGAATCGAGGTATCTCCCCAGTGGTGAGCTCTCTAATCGCCTCGCAATCATGCCGTCCATGCCATCAATAACGGCAGCGGAGAGGATAGCCACAAGTGCGCATCTTGATGACTCGGTGCCTGTAAGTACAATCAATATGGCATAAAATCCAAATATGGCGTTGCAGATCGTCAAAAGGTCAGGTAATCTGATCAGCTTCAGGATACTCTCGGACTTTAAATCCACTGTTGTGTGCATTTTGATAATAAAGCGGTACTATCAAGGTGCATTACCTATTTTTGTCAGAGGATATAGGATTATATTGAATTTAAATTTTTTGTTTTTCACAGTACTTCCGAAACCATGAAGTTCCGAACGCGCATTACCTCTGTAAAAGTGAGGATACAAAAGCACCCGAAGCTATTCGTATTTGGGAGAGGGTATGAACACAAAAGGGGCGTTGTTTCAAACACAGGAAGATGGCACTGGATAATTACCTGAGAGTTCTGGAAGTTCTAAACGGCATGATTAAAGAAGTGGAAGACATCCTGGAAGGGAAAGCAGAGGTGACCGAGGAGGCGAAGTGGCTGATGAGTGTACCGGGCATAGGATTCCATAATGCTCTGCTTATATTGAGCGAGCTGGGTGAGATAAAACGATTCGGGAGACCAGAGAGCCTCGTATGCTATGCGGGATTGGCGCCAAAGGTAGAGCAATCCGGTGAACATGTGAGATATGGGCATATAAACAGGCATAGCAACGGATTCCTGCGCTGGGCATTCATCCAGAGCGCGCGAGCGGCAGTGCGTTCTTCTACACCTAATCGCTTCCAGAAGATATACCATAAGCTAAAAGCGAGGAGAGGGGAGAAGGTTGCAATCGTCGCAACAGCACGCCACATGGCGGAATCATACCGGGTGCTAAAGAAGAAGGAATGCTATAAAGAGAAGGCGAGAGGTACCTCGTCTTTTTCATGATCCCTTAGAGGATCGCCAAAATGAGTGGGGGCAGCTAACGACGCGTAACCATGCACCGATAAAGGTGCGAAGAGATGAAAGGTTCACGGGAAGGATGCGTATGCATAAATCGAGGGGGTGATAAAATAAAAGAGTAAGTTGATAAAATCAGGATGTGTATAAGTATAGGTAGGGGTGTTTTTTGAGATGAAATTCTGTCCCAGATGTGGCTCGAAGAATCTGAATTATCTGCCATGGCTTGGAGAGATATACGAATGCCGCGATTGTGGTTATCGTGGTTCTCTGGTGGTCGAGGATGGAGAGATAGCGGAAGCGATAAAGAAACAGTATAACGATGAAACCGATTACTGATCTGTTTACCACTTTACTCTCTCATCATCTTGATTCCACCGGAAATGCACGGGAAAAGTTTAAGTCTGTGTATACGAGAGTGAGTATATGGTATATCTGACCTAAAGTTGAGAGATGAAGATAAGAGTCTATTCTACAAAGGTATGCCCGCATTGCAGGGAGGTGAAGGAGTTTTTAGCATCTGAGGGCAAGGAGTATGAAGATGTGGACATTACGACACCGGAGGCGCTCACAGAGCTGAGGATGAACGGTGTGTTCACGCTCATCACTCCGGTGGTGCAGGTTGGTGATGTATTCCTCACCCATGACGAGCTATTTAATGGTGAGGAATTGAGGAAAGAGAGGCTTAAAGAATTGATTGAGGCAGGTGATAATAAATGAGGAGATACAGGTTGAGAGATACGATACAGACGACCCTTGAGGGCGTTGCCCTCCGGTTCCCGAAGGTGAGGACCAGTGACGGGCATATGCTGGACTGGGACAGGGAAGCGATAGTGAAGCAGCTCCTGCGTGAGACGAAACTGAGTGAGGAGTTCTATGGCTGTTCCGGTATAACGGAAGATGAGGCGCGGGTAGTAGCAAAGGAGGCGGAATTGAGGATAAGAGCGATGGGTATTTCACAGCTCTCAGGCGCGCTGGTACGTGAGATTGTGAATCAGATTCTATTAGAGGAGTATAAGAAGCAGGAATGGCGGAATGTCTGCACACGGGTGGGCACACCGGTATATGATGCGCATCTCATAGATGTGGGAGAGGGATTTGAAGCGAAAGAGAATGCGAACTTGCAGGATAATGCGGAGACATCGCACAAGAAGAAAGCGGATAAAATCTGCAAGGAGCAGTATCTGCTGCTTTTACCGCCGAAGCTCGCGGATGCGCATCTGAGTGGCGACCTGCACATACATGACCTGGAATATTTCGGTACACGCGGGTTCTGTCAGGACTGGGATCTCCGCTATTTCTTCTATTATGGATTGATGCCCGATGGCTCGGGCACGAAAGCATCGGTTGCGGGACCTGCGAAGAAGCCCGAGGTGGCGATACTGCATGCGGTCAAGATACTTGGTAGTGCACAGACGAATTTCGCGGGCGGTCAGGGCTTCTTCAACTTCCTCGTGTTCATCGCGCCGTATCTTGAGGGGCTTTCATACAACGAAATAGAACAGCTGATGCAGATGTTCGTGTATGAGATGAGCGTTGCTTACGATGAGGTTGTACCTTTGCTTTCGCCAGAAGGTAAATTCGTATTCAGGAAGATAGGGGAGTTTGTGGATGAGATTTTGAAGAGAGAGGAGGAGAAGATGACCACGCCGAATGGCTGGGAAATCGCGCACATCGATGGCTGGAAGACTTTTGCCTTTGACAGAACCTCAAAGGAAGCGATAACGCCCGAAATAACAATGGTCGCTCGACATAGAGCACCGAAGACGCTCTACGAGCTGAAAACGGCTATGGGTCGCAATGTGAAGGTAACCGGGAGCCATAGCGTTTTTAGAATGGATGAGGAGGGTGAAATAGTGCCCGTGAGAGTTTCTGAATTGAAGGAGGGTGATTATATAGCGATTCCAGGGGTTTTGAATTTTGACGATGTTTGTTTTGAAGAAGAATTGAATTTAATAGAACTGTTAGTTGAAAATGGGCTTTTGGATGAATTCAGAGCATGTAAAATACGAGATTTTCTTGTTTTCTTAAGAGAGAAATTGGGTAATTTCGGAAAAGTAGGTAAGCTCATAAAGAGAGGGTATAGGGAAATATCGAGGTGGTATGAGAGGGATTCAATGCCACTGAGCGAATTCATAAGGCTTTTCAAAGCTCTTTCTACTATTGGATATGACAGGGATTTGATAGGGGTTATAAAGGAGTTTGGTGTACGAGTGAAGCCAGAACAAAGCAATTTAAGTTTTCCTGCGATTATTCCGCTCTCCGAAGATTTTTTAAGGTTGCTGGGCTATTATGTTGCAGAGGGCTGGGCGGAGGAGGATGGAGTAAGTATAGCGGCTTTTAATGAGGAAATATCAGAGGATGTTAAAGAGTGTGTGGAAAGAGTTTTTGACATACAACCGCGCACTCATGAGGGTAAAATAAACTTTGGGGGACGTCTTATCTCACTTCTATTTTCCTCGCTCATAGGTTGTGGGAAGGATGCGCATAGCAAAAGGATTCCTGCTTTTATCTTCTCACTCCCAGAGGATAAAATATCGCAGTTCCTTAGTGCTTATTGGAGTGGTGACGGGCATGTTTGTGGTGCGAAGAAGATAAATGGGGAGTTAAAGAATAGAGGTGGTAGAATAACGGCGTATACAGCCTTTGAGATGCTTGCCAATGATTTGCTTTATCTCTTATTACGACTCGGTATAGTAGCGAAGTGCGAGGTTGTGAGTGAAGAAGAGAGGGGTGAGGGTGCTTTCAAAGCTTCAAAGCTTTATAAAGTGGAAGTTTCTACTGCGGCACCAGTATTAAGGAAGTTTGCAGCGATTGTGAAACCAAAACATCGAGAGAAGAGCAAGAGGCTGCGAGCGATGGTGGAGGCTTGCAAAGGGCTTGAAAGTAAGGATAGAAAGGATCTGTTTCCTAATCCCCGATTTATACTTTCTGAAATAGAAAAAGTTTTGGGGTCGGTTAATCTTGACGGCACAAAACCAAAATATCACAAAAACGTCACAAGAGAAACATTAAGGAAATTAGTTCATGAATATAAGGATAGAATTAACGAAAACATTCCGATGGAGGTTGTGAGAAAAGTAAAAAATATTGAAAACTTTGTTGATGGCTCTGTAAGATTTGATAAAATTGTGAGTATAGAAGAGGTGGAATATAAAGAGCCGTATGTTTATGATTTTGTTGTTAGACCGGGAGGTAAGGAAGTAGAGAATTTTGTAGGCGGTTTTGGTGGAATTTACCTACATAACACGCAGATGCAGGTCGCACGTGGCGGGCAGCTGGTATTCTCGTCGGTGCAGCTCACGCCGGGCGTGCCGAAGATATGGCGTGACAAGCCGGTGGTGTATAAGGGTGCGGTATGGAACGGAGAGCAGGCGCCACTTCGTACTTATGGCGAATTTGAGCGTGAGGTGCGGTTAGCGTTCAAAGCGCTCATGAACGTGATGCTAAAAGGTGACTACTGGGGCAAGCCGTTCAACTTCCCGAAGCCGGAGATAGCGATAGAGCCACAATTTCTGGAGGAGGATGAGGAATTCAACCGTAAGCATCCGGAACTACCAACCTATGAGGAGCTCTACGATCTGGCATTTGAACTCACGGCGAAGTACGGCACACCATATTTCGATAACAAGATACCGGAGTACAGAGGTGCGGGCGAGGGTGTTTCGTGCTATCAGTGCTTGGCTAAGGATGAACTGGTGCCGCTCATCGTGGATGGCAATGTGAAAGTGGATTATATCAGCAGTATCTTTGAAGAGAATACAGGATGCGTTCGTGCAGATGGTGATGTTGAGTTCGTTGAACTCGATGCGATGACGCCGAGCATGGATTTTGAGCGCTTTGTGGTGAGTCCGCAACCGTTCAGAGGTGTTATGCGCAAAAGATATCGTGGTAAATTATTGAACATAATAGTGGAATCAGGGCGGCGTATCAAGGTGACACCCGACCATCCTGTGTTCGTTTATAGAAACGGAAGATTCGAGAGGATAGAAGCATGCGAACTCTCGCCGGGAGATTATCTACCGGTCATGAAACGTGCCGGATTCGAGAGCACGTGGGTACGCAGCATAGACCTTGAGGATGTGCTGGCTGCAGGTGGTTTCAAGAGCGAAATCACGGTCAAGGACGGAATGGTTAATATCTTACATGCCAGGAAGGAGGGACTTCCAAAGACATTACGCATAACGCCAGAATTCTTACGTTTTCTCGGCTATTACCTCTCTGAGGGATGCAGTGACCATTCAGGACGGAGATATTCAGTGCGGCTATCTTTTGGCAAGGATGAGACTGAGCTGATAAATGATGCAAAGCGGTGTATCGCAGCGAGCCTCGGGATAGAGCCGATAATCTCCGTTGAGTCCACTGCTGTGAATCTCACGATCAACAGTAAACTGCTTTATCTGCTTCTGGATGCACTTGGATGCGGGCATACTGCGAATGACAAATCCGTACCTGATTTGCTCTTCAATGTTGAACCATCGCTCGTTGGTGAGTATCTCTATGGTGTCTTTGCAGGGGATGGGAATGTGGATTCCAGGATTAATACACTTAAAACTGAGCATGGCGAATATGAAACACAAGCAAACGTGATTCGTCTCAAACTGGTCTCAAAATCGGCAGTTCAGAAATTGGTGCTACTTGCAGAGCGAATAAATGTGCAGATGAATTATTACGAGCGATTGCAGAGAACCACGCATCCACATACGAAGGAAGTATATTCCCTGCCTGCGTTTATTGCAAGCGTCACAGCGCGAGAACAGATAAATAAATTCAGCGACGCAGTCGGATACGGCTCTTCGGCAATCCACAATAGCGGGATGAATACCTCTGGTGCATTCACCAGGATACCAATTAAAGAGAGCGGGTTGTACTACTCCAATCTGGTATACGCAACCCAGTATCATTCAGGAGGCTATGCCCGTGTCAATCAGTCGCTGATAGATAGAGATGGCTCTGAGAAGGTTCATAATCTAATCAATGGCGATGTCCATGTCTTAAGGGTGAAAAGGATCGAGGAGATTGATTATGATGATTATGTCTATGACCTGGTAGATGTCGGGAACACACACAACTTCTGCAA
>JAODGP010000080.1:0-5464 GCA_025464345.1 Methanosarcinales archaeon
CAAATCGTTCAGGAAACTGACAATACCCAGTAGGATTACATTCACACCCGTGCCTTTCAGATAACTGCTATGCATTCAAATCACCTTATAGCTCATGGCTATCAGCATATAATCCAGAATAACGATAGCGACCATGGCTTCCGCAACCGGCACGATTCTGGGGCATATACACGGGTCATGCCTGCCTCTTATCGCCAGTTCCACCTCCTCCATACGCTCCATATCCACGCTACGCTGTGGCTTTGATATGGATGGTGTGGGTTTCACCGCCAGCCTGCACACTATCGGCTCGCCGGTTGAGATACCACCGAGTATACCGCCGGCGTTGTTCGTCCTCGCTCTTATCCGTCCGTCCTCTATATAAAACTCGTCATTCATCTCACTGCCACGCAACCTCGCCGCTTCAAACCCTCTGCCTATCTCCACTCCCTTCACCGCACCTATACTCATTAGCGCCTTCGCCAGTTCGGCATCGAGTTTATCGAAGACCGGTTCGCCCAGCCCGGGAGGCACTCCTGTTGCTATTACCTCCACCACACCACCTATACTGTCTCCCGCCCGTCTCAACGCTTTTATCAATTCCTGCATCTGTATCGCAGCGCCCGTGTCCGCACAGCGCACATCGTTCGTGTCTACATTCTTCCTTATCTCGTTCAGCCCCACAGGCTTCGCTATTATGCCCCCTATCTCCACCACATGACCCACAATATCAATTCCACGACTCGCAAGAACCTTCCTGGCAATCGCACCTGCTGCGACTCGTGCAAGTGTCTCTCTGCCTGATGCACGCCCGCCACCACGATAATCCCGCAGCCCGTATTTCATGTGATATGTGTAATCCGCCTGTCCGGGTCTCGCAATCCGCTTTATCGCTTCATATGGCGTGGAATCCACATCACGGTTCCATACCAGCATGGATATGGGTGTTCCTGTCGTCTTACCATCGAATATTCCCGACAATATCTGCACCTCGTCAGGCTCCTTCCTCTCACTCGCTATATCGCTCCTGCCCGGCTTCCTCCTGTCCAGTTCACGCTGTATATCCGCAGCTGATAGGCTGATACCGGCGGGGCAGCCATCAACAACAACACCCAGGGCTCTACCATGCGACTCGCCCCATGTCGTCACCCTGAACAGATGCCCGAAGGTATTACCCGGCATTAGAACTTTTATGTCGTTACGAGTATTAAAAAAGAACCGACAGAGATGGCAGATGTGGACCTGAGACCGGTGCGAGTAAGCGTAATGGACAGTGCAATAATGCCGGAATTGCTGAAGAGTTATGGATTGAAAGAGGTCCGGGCGATACCCGCGGGCACGAATAATACGGATTTCAAACGGCTATTGCGGGGCACGGATGTGGTCATCGGCGGTTACAGCTACGCTGAGCAGAGCAGAGTTGCGAATGCAGCGTCCGAACTCGGTATGCCCTTCATCACCTATCCGGTGATAACAACCGTGCTGCCGGATGGGATACCATTTGACGAGCTCGAATTCCCTGAAGTTGCACTCTCTCCTGTATCAAATCTGCTCGTGCGTGCTTTCCAGATAGTCGAGTTATTGAAGTTATTCGGGGGCACGCCACTATTTCCACCAGATGCGCTTGTAGTATATCTCGAGCATGATACGCTCGATTTGAGGCTTGACCGTGTGAGACTGGTATTGAAGAGCGTGAAGAGGTATTGAATGTGGATTGAGAAATACAGACCGAGGAGGCTGGACGATATAGAGGGGCAGGCAGAAGTGGTTGAGCTGCTAAGGAGCTTTGCAGAACGGAAAGAGCTGCCGAATTTACTGCTATGGGGGCACAGGGGCGTTGGAAAGACCACATCCGTGCTGGCTCTGGCTAACGAGCTTTATGGCTCTTATGAGAACCTCATACGTGTGGAATGCAGCGATTTCATCGAGCAGCGGAAGAAGTGGTTACGAGAAGATAAGCTGTTCCGGAGGTATTATGATGAGAGCAAATCGGCGATGGTGATATTTAAGGATATGATGCGTGAATATGCAGCGTTAGCACCGATAAATGCGAGATTCAAGATGCTCGTGTTCTGTAATGCGGACATGCTGCCGGCTGATATACAGCAGGCACTGAGACGAATCATGGAACGTTTTAGCCGCACGAGCAGATTCATATTCGTGACCACGAGACCGGGAGCCATAATACCAGCCATAAGGTCGAGGTGTCTGAACCTCCATTTCCTGCCGCTGGATAAGACCGGCGCTATGGACCGACTTTTGAGGAATATAGCAGAGCATGAGGGTCTGGAACTCACAGGTGCAGGTCTGGCGATGGTGAAGCGCTATGCCGCGGGTGATGCAGGCGTTGCAATAAACATAATGGAGGCGGCATCGGTATCATCACGCAGGATTGACGGTAGAGAGGTCATGACAGTGGTGCGTGCGGCGATGGAGCGTAGCAATAAGGTCAGGGAACTGATAGAAGAGGCATCTTCAGGGCGTTACGATAAACTGCGAGCAAAACTGAAAGAGCTGATACAGACGGATAAGATGAGCGGTAAGGATATCGTGGCAGAGCTGCACGATGCGATATTGAGGACACAGCCGGGCGAGCGAAGCCTGGCGAAAATCATGATATACCTGGGCGATGCCGATTACAGGCTATGTGAGGCTTTTAATAGCATGATACACATTGAAGAGTTACTGGTAAAGATAAGCAGGGCCGGAGCTGGGATTCGAACCCAGGTCTTGGGATCCACAGTCCCAAGGGATACCTCTACCACACCCCGGCATCACACAGCCACGCAGGAGGCTCCATCCGAATGAACCGGTCATCATTTCCGGAGATAAAAATTATATATCAATTTTGTGATAGTAACTATTTAAAGCTTTAGGCTTAACAAAGAAATACCGGACGATGGTGAGATAAACGAATATAATGCTATGCACGAATGGGCATTAGCGGAAGCGGTAATCGCAGCCGTGATAGAGGAATCGAGGAAAGAAGGGCTGAAAGAGGTCACAAAAGTCAAGCTCAAAATAGGTGAACTGCAGCAGATAGAGACCGAGATATTTGAATTTGCATTGAATGAACTCGGAAAAGTTCAGGGTTCGGTAGCAAAGATGGAGGTAGAAATGGCTGTAGAAAGAGCGGTTTTTCGATGCAGGGTCTGCGGTAACGAGTGGGATCTGCGTGAGACGCCCGGAATGAGTGAGGAAGAGACCGAAGCGATACATCTTGCACCCGAAGTTGCTCATGCATATATCAGATGCCCTTCCTGTAAGAGTCCGGATTTTGAGGTATTACATGGGCGAGGAATTTTGATAGAATATATAAAAGGCAGGTAAACTTTTGAAAAGGTGTTAGAAACGGTGGACCCAAGAATAAACATCATTGATAAAAGATTAGCAGGGGTAAAGAGAATAATCGCGGTATCAGGCGGAAAAGGTGGTATTGGTAAGAGTTTAACCGCTGCCGTGCTTGCACTGACTCTATCAGGATTGGGTCACCGTGTCGGGCTGCTGGATCTGGATTTATCTGCGCCATCAACGCACGTGATACTGGGGATAGAGGGTCTGTATCCGGAGGAGGAGAAAGGGCTCGTACCGCCTGAGGTTCATGGCATAGAATTCATGAGTATTGTTTATTTCTCCGGTGATAATCCCACCCCGCTCAGAGGCATTGATATTTCTAATGCGATGCTGGAATTGCTCGCCGTTACGAGATGGGGCTCTCTGGATTTTCTTATTGTGGATACGCCACCCGGCATCGGTGATGCAACGCTGGATGTAATAAGATGGCTGAAAAGAGCGGAATTCCTGGTGATTACCACATCGTCAAAAGTGGCGTTAGAGACCGTGAAGAAGGTGATAAAGATGCTTACCGAATTGAATGTGCCAGTCATCGGTGTTATCGAGAATATGAGAAGATGGGATTCGAAACCGGTGAGAGAGGAGCTAAAAGGAGTACCTGTTCTGGGCGAGATTGGGTTCGATGATAAAATTGAGGATTCGATAGGGGATGTAAACAGGCTATTAAAGACGGATTTCGCAGTGAAAATAAAGGAGATTGCCTTGAACATTTCTCTCGATGAAAAAGCACTGTTACGGTAAAAACACTGTGAAGGGGGTCATAGCAACCGAAAGTAGAGGCTAATAGAATATAAAAAGGCAAATTTGAGCTTCTATGTGCTTACAGGAACGTAAATTGTTGCTCTCACAACACCACTCACGCAGTCTACCCGCAGCTATTCTCTTCAAGTGCCGATGCTCCTGTATAAACTTCAAGATTTATGAACGACTATCACGATTGACAGAGTATGGCGACAATAGCGGAGAAGATACTGGGAGGCGAGCCAGGCGAGATTGTGGAACTGGAAGTTGATTACATAATGGTGAATGATATAACCGGAGTACCAGCATTTGAGGTACTTGAAGAGCTCGGAGAAGAGCCGAAACGGGATAAGGTGGTTGTTGTTCAGGACCATTACGTACCGAACAAGGACATAGCCTCTGCGGAGCAGGCGAAAGCGCTGCGTAACTACGCACGAAAGTATGGCATCCCGCACTATTATGAAACCGGCAGGGGCGGTATCTGCCATCAGGTAATGATAGAGGAGGGTTTCGTGGCTCCCGGCAGGTTGATAATAGGTGCCGATTCTCATACATGCTCCTATGGCGCTCTCGGCGCGTTCTCCACCGGCGTGGGCTCCACAGAAGCAGGTGCGGCAATGGCTACCGGCAGGTTATGGTTCAAAGTACCGGCGACACAGAAGTTCGTGGTGGATGGCACCCTGCGTGAATACGTCATGGGCAAGGACATAGCACTCCACATCATCGGTGATATAGGTGTCTCTGGCTCGCTATACATGGCACAGGAATACTATGGCACGACAATAAGCAATTTGAGCCTCGCTGACCGTATAACAATAGCGAACATGGCAGTCGAAGCGGGTGCAAAGGCGGGTATAATACCGCCCGATGAGAAGGTCTTCTCTTTCCTGCGTGATCGTGTTCGTGGTGATTATAAACCCGTTTATGCGGACGATGGCAGTGAATACGAGGCGGTATTTGAGTACGACGCAGCAGAGATTGTTCCTACCGTTGCAAAGCCGTTCTCGCCTGCAAATATCGCACCTGCAAGTGAATTGAACATTCCAATAGACCAGGCGTATCTGGGCTCATGCACAAACGGCAGGATAGAAGATTTGAGGGTTGCTGCTGCGTTGTTAAGAGGCAGGAAGATCAGTCCTGATGTGCGGATGATCGTGGTGCCCGCGAGCGAGCGTGTACTGAAGCAGGCGCTGGACGAAGGGCTTATACGCATATTCGTGGATGCAGGCGCATTTATATGTGGCGCTACCTGTGGTGCATGCCTGGGTGGCTACATGGGTGTTCTTGCAAAGGGCGAGCGATGCATAAGCACAACGAATCGTAACTTCATCGGGCGTATGGGGCACAAGGAGTCGGAGGTATACCTTGCGAATCCCGCAGTGGTCGCCGC
>JAODGP010000080.1:5572-6612 GCA_025464345.1 Methanosarcinales archaeon
CGTGGATGTTGGCATTCAGGCGATATTCATGGCACACTGAAGATTTATGAATTCTATTCGCCGTGCGACCGTTAACGAGCATCGAAGGTCTCTTAGCGTGGCTGAAACAGATGAACAAACCATCAGGACATACCGCCCTTACTCCTCAATTCTTCAAACTCATCTTTCATATCCCTCATTATCTCCTCGTACTTCGCACTGAACTCCTCGTTCTTTATGTACTTCATCCGCGCTATTACATCCTTTATCCGCATCGTCTCCAGTTTCTCTATACTTATGCCCTCCTCTATCGCTTCCTTCGCATTATCATACCACTGAAGTATCACCTTCGCCATCAGATACTGCTTCTCCAGCGAGCAATACGAGTCCACCTCGTGGTACGCATTCTGCTGCAGGAAATCTTCCCTTATCATTCGCGCCACTTCCAGTATGCCCCGCTCACCAGGAGGCAGTGCATCGGCACCAACGAGCTGCACTATCTCCTGCAGTTCCGCCTCCTTCTGTAATAAGCGCATCATCTCCTCACGCTGTTCCATGAAGTCGGGACCTGCATGCTTGCTGAACCACTCACTGAGGTACCCGATATAAAGCGAATAGCTCCGTAGCCAGCTTATAGCGGGAAAATGTCTCCTGTCAGCCAGAGAGGAATCGAGCGCCCAGAAATTGCCGACCACACGCAGTGTGTTCTGCGTCACTGGCTCGGAGAAATCGCCTCCCGGCGGTGATACCGCCCCCACCACCGTTACGGAACCTATCCTTTCATCAGAGCCGAGGGTTCTCACACGACCCGCTCGCTCGTAGAAATCGGATAATCGTGCTGCGAGATATGCAGGATAACCCTCCTCGCCCGGCATCTCCTCCAGCCTGCCAGAGATCTCACGCAGTGCCTCCGCCCATCTCGAGGTTGAATCCGCCTGTATCGCCACGTCATAGCCCATATCTCGATAATATTCCGCAATGGTGATGCCCGTATATATAGAAGCTTCTCTTGCCGCCACTGGCATATTCGAGGTGTTCGCAATGAGTGTGGACCGTTCCAT
>JAODGP010000081.1:0-12113 GCA_025464345.1 Methanosarcinales archaeon
GGTACAAGATCAGCAATGGTTCGCCGCTTCACGTACTCCGCCGCTCGCAGCTTACCATCATAAAACTCCCTGTTCGGGAACTCCGCTATCTCCTCATTCATCCTGTACTGCACCTCAAGCATGACCCTTATCCTGTCGCCATATAGCTCTATCAGCCGTTCGAACATGCTCCTGCTCAGACTGCCACGTACCGCAGCCTCATTCACCACTGTGGGTGGCAACTGCTTGTGGTCACCAGCCATGATGACCCGTCTCGCCTTGAGCACCGGTATGAGCGTGGAGGGTTCAGTGGACTGTGTCGCTTCATCAATGACAGCGAATTCGAACTTCTCGCCTTTCAATAGCTCAGAACCCGCTGTACTGTTCGTAACGCATATTACCTGTGCATTCTTCAAGATACGACTGACTGCACGTTCCTCAAGTGCACGAGCATCCCTGAACAATCTATCAACCTCGTGTTTGAGGTCTATCCATCGCTTCATGCCCGCTATCTTATCCCTGGGTATCCCGCGCGTTGTCCTGCCCTCTTCCGCGAGCCTTGATATCTCATCATCACTTAATCCCCGTCTCCATCGCATATCGGGCAATGTGAACTCACGCATTCGTTCCTTGATCCCGTAAGCCCGCTCCCTGAGCGCCTGAGCACCGGTGTATTCACGCTCGTCCTGGACGAGATAATCGAGGCTTCTTCGCCTCAACGCCGGTATCACACGTGCTGGATGCCCTATACGAACCACATTGAGCCCTATACTGTCCAGCCGCTCGACCAGATTGTCCACTGCGACATTAGAATCCGCGGCAGCCAGAACGCGGTATCCGCGACTGACGAGCTGTGCGATAACCTCAACGCACGTGATTGTCTTGCCGGTGCCAGGGGGACCATGAATGAGGAAGAAATCACGAGCTGCCAGACTCTTACGTACCGCTTCACGCTGACTCGGATTCAACGAATCGTTGAAGAAATCCACGTTTGGGGTAGCCTCGAATTCGGGCTCGGATTTGCCGAGTAGCTTATCTTTTCGCTTCCCCGGCAGGCGTTTGAACCGCTTCAGAGCCTCCAGCATGCGCTGGAATGTGATATCATTCACAAACAGGTCAATTCGGATGTCCTTACGGAATACAAAACCGGGTGGCATATCGTCAAATGCGACCATAATGGAATAAGCCGTCTTTTCCGCTACCGTGCCCGTTGGATTGCCTTCATCCCATGGAGCGGTACCGGGCTTACTGACCAGCACGAGATCGCCAACCTCTATCTCACACTCCGGCAGTTCTGTCCGGTTCTGCTTCGTGAACCGCACCATATACTTGCCACCCAATCCCAACCCCTGGGATTTGCCTCGCATATTGAGTAACGCTCTGCCTTTCTCCTCACGCTCACGACCGCTGAGCCGCTGCATCTCTGCTTCGTGCAGCCGCATCTGCTCCTCTCGCTCCAGTTCCACAAGCGCACTGAAGTGCTCAATGTATTCCTCTACTTCCATCTCTCTTCCTTTCCCGCTCTTTAAGAAGTATTGTATATGTTTAGCTCAGTAAAAATTTCAAGCTGTGATTTGGGATTTTCGCACTATACATCCACGAAAAATAATTAAAAGGAAAGAGGGATGAGATGCAGTAGATGTAACAAAACCGCGGTGATATACCAGCCATACTCAGGGTTACACCTGTGTGAGGCACATTTCTGTGAGCACATAGAACGGAAAGTGAAGAAGGAACTGAGGCGGCAAATGGTGCTGAAGCCGGGAGACAGGCTTGTAGTGGCTCTTAGTGGTGGCAAAGACAGCTCAGCACTGCTCTACATGCTGAATAAGTTCTTCAGTGTACGTACTGATCTGGAACTCGTGGCACTTGCGGTGGATGAGGGTATAAGAGACTACAGGCATGAGACGCTGCGTAACGCACGTGCGATAACGAGCGAGCTGGATATAGAATTGCATATCTATTCTTTCTACGCCGAGTTCGGATTCACAATGGATGATATAGTATCAAGGGGTTATGAACAGGCGCCCTGTACGTTCTGCGGCGTACTGCGGCGTAGAGTGATAGAGCGAAAGGCGCGTGAACTCGGCGCTACAAAGGTTATTACCGCTCATAACCTTGACGATGTGGTTCAAACCATCATGATCAATTACATCCGGGGAGATATAGAGAGGTTGCGGCGGTTGAGACCGGGTCATATCGCTGAGTTCGTACCGAGGATAAAGCCACTGAGGAGCATACCGGAGAAGGAGATTGCTATATACGCGCATCTTGCCGGGATACCGCTTATTACTGCTGGTTGCCCTTATGCTCGGCTCTCATTACGATTCACGGTTAAACGGATGCTGAACGAGTTCGAGATGCGCCACCCGGGCACGAAATATTCTGTACTGAGGGGCTATGAGCGGCTGATGGAGCTCCTGCCTGCTGTGACGGAACAGAAGCGGCTGGCGGTATGCGAGCGATGTGGTGAGCCTTCGGCATCGAGGATATGCAAGGTGTGTGAGATACTCGAGTTGATGAGGGGTTAAATGACTTTAAGAGCTGGAAGAGGCATCCAGGAATCTTAAGTCCAACACCGGTCATCAGTGAAATCTTTTTTACTTCTAAGGCATCAAAGTTCTTATTATCATGCTAAGCACCATCTTCGGACTCCTCTTTGCTATGCCCTTCATCAATGCCCGTTCCGTGTATTCCGATAGCTTGAGTTCGCCGTTCAATGGCTGGAAGAACCTGTTAAAGTCCGTCCTGGAGAGACTGAGTATGTAGTTCTTGGCTTTCAAGCCCGCATACAGCGTCCGTCCGAATTCTCTCCACCATCTCCGCTCGTATTCACGTAACCTGCGTGCTGTACAGTTCCTCTCACGTACCGCCTTCGCAATCACAGCGCCGGCTATCTGTCCACCCTGTATGGCAGTTACAATGCCACCGCCCGAGAAGGGATTGACGTGCCTGGCTGCATCACCAACCAGGATCATGCCATCTGTAACAGTCTTGTAGATCGGACCGCTGAGTGGTACCACACCGTATACCACCGCTAACTTATCACCACCTCCCACTCTATCATGCACGAAAGAATCAAGGAATTCTACCACACGTCTCCCTCTCAGGTGGTTTGCACCTATTCCAATACCGACATTTGCGCAACGTGCCCCTTTCGGAAATATCCATGCATAACCGCCTGGCGCGATATCCCACCCGAAATACTGCTCGCAGTAGTCTCTATTCGCTTCTATATCGCACATAAGATACTGTGCACAGATGGCTACATCTTCCAATCGGAGTCGAGTATCAATACCAGCCCATCTCGCCACACGTGATTCCACACCATCAGCAGCAACAACCACATCCGCCGTTATACAGACCCGCTCTCCCGCGGCATTCACATGCACACCACATACTTTACCGTTGTGTTTTATTACGCCGAATGCACGAGTCCTGACACGCACATCCGCACCTGCGCATGCTGCATCACGTGCCAGGGACTTATCAAATACCCGACGGTCGAGTACATACCCGGCAGGATCATCTGCTGTGGTTATCACCAGTTCTGTACCCTCCGGACCATAAGTAATGACCCCTTTGATCGGGTTACAAACCCATCTGGAATCTATCTCAATGTAATTCTCTATCTCACGACTTACGCCCTCGGCACACCGCACAGGTACTCCTATCTCTGGATTACGATCTATCAGCAACACATCCAGACCATGATCTGCGGCAACTCTCGCGGTCACACTGCCTGCGGGTCCCGCGCCAACTACAACGACATCGTGCTCCTCTTTCTCTCTACAATCGGACGTGTATGCCATTGTCCCGCAGGTACTGCTTGACCTCTCTGATCGTATACTCCTTATAATGGAATATGGAGGCGGCGAGTGCGGCAGAAGCTTCTGTGTGCATGAAGACATCTCTTATGTGTGCGGGCACGCCGCAACCGCCCGAAGCTATCACCGGTATATTCACACGCTCACAGACCGCCGCGGTCAGCTCCAGATCGTAGCCATCTTTCGTACCGTCACGATCCATACTGGTGAGCAGTATCTCGCCGGCACCTCTATCTTCCACTTCCTTCGCCCATTTCAGTGCATCTACACCCGTGAACTCTCTACCGCCATAGAAAGAGCATTCAAACCAGCATTTACCTTCCGCAGTATCTATTATCTCCCTACCATGCTCTTTAGCATGTTTAACTTCCGCATCACTCCGCAGATAGCGCCGCTTTGCATCTATTGCAACGACACAGGCTTGCGAGCCGAACCGTGCAGATAGCGCATTCACGAGCTCGGGGTTCTTTAACGCCGCTGTGTTCACAGAGACCTTATCCGCTCCGGCACTGAATACTCGCCTCGCATCCTCTATGCTACGGATACCACCGCCGACCGTCAGGGGTATGAATACCTCGGTAGCAACCTTCTCAATAACGTGCGCCATTGTCTCCCTCCGCTCGTGCGAAGCTGTTATATCCAGGAATACGAGCTCGTCCGCACCCTGCTCATCGTATTCCGCAGCGAGTTCCCACGGGATACCCGCATATCTGATATGGTGAAATTCCACTCCTTTCACTACCCGACCGCCCGGTACGCCCAGATCACAGTCCAGACAGGGTATTATCCGCTTTGCTAACATACTTGCTCTAACTATGTTATTTCATGTATTACACATAAAAGGAAAAACAAAGATCTCATCCATGGTGTTCATCATTGAATATCTCACCCGGCGTTCCTTCTGCAATTATCCGCCTGTTCAGCACATATACACGGTCTGCAAGTTCAGGAACAGCATTTATGTCATGCGTGGCGACCACAATGGTAATTCCTTCACGCTCATTCAATTCTTTTATAATCTCAATCAGCTCGGCTCTGCTTCTCGCCATGCACGCTTATCGCTACGCTCATTCATTGCCCATCCCGCTGCCAGTACTGGCAGAGATAACATTCCATCGGATTCGCCGGGTAGAGAAGGGAACGAACCCGTCAATGAGTGAATGAACGAGCCCATGAAATCACATTCTCTATTATCTTCAATCCGACGGGGAACGTCAGTATGGATTCGGGATGGAATTGCACGCCCTCTATCGGCAGTTTCCGGTGCCGCACGCCCATAACCACCTGATCGGTGGTTGCACTGACCTCCAGCTCCGCAGGGATGCTCTCACCGGTCAGCGAATGATACCGCCCACCCTTAAACGGGTTTGGTATACCACGGTATATCGTCCTGCCATCATGTTCTATCAAAGACTGCTTGCCATGACACGGATATGCCAGTAGACCGAGCTCACCACCGAAGAATTCAATCAGCGCCTGATGCCCCAGGCATATACCGAATATCGGATACTGCTCGTGGTAACGCTCTATCACCCTGAGCAGATTGCCCGATTTATCCGGCACGGAAGGACCGGGCGAGAGTACAATCAAATCCGGATCCACATCGCTTATTATAGCCACGTCCAGCCGATTACGGTATACAATGACCTCACAGCCGTATCTGCGGAAGTAGTCCACGAGATTGAACGTGAACGAATCGTAATTATCAACCACGAATATCCTCATCTTCATCGGCTCATTCATTCTCATCACCACCCTCCAGTATCCTGAAGAACGCTTTACCTTTATTCATCGTCTCTTCCCATTCGCTCTCAGGTTGTGAATCGTACAGTATGGTGGCACCAACACGTATCTCAGCAAAGCCGTCATGTATGTATGCGGTTCGTATGATGATACCGAAGTCCAGATTGCCCGAGAAGGTGATATAACCCACGTTACCGCCATAATAACCCCTGCGTGAATTCTCGAACCGTTCGATGAGCCGCATCGCCGCAACTTTGGGTGCACCGGTGAGTGTCCCGGCATTTAGCGATACGATGAAAGCGTCAAACGGCTCGAAATTCGCTGTATCCAGTATGCCCTCGACATGCGCCACCGTATGCATCACCGCAGAGTATTTCTCCACGAACCGATAATCACGAACCTCCACACCCGGCTCGCAGACACGTGCGATATCGTTACGTGCCAGGTCTATCAGCATATCCAGCTCCGATTTCTCCTTCACGGAATTCAGTAGCTGCATCATCTTCTCATAATCCTCTACTGGATCCGCTCCACGTTCTATCGTGCCTGAAATGGGTCTCGTCTGCACCCTGCCGTGCTCTACACGGAGGAACATCTCAGGCGATGCACCCACGAGGCAGTCATCGCCGAAATTGACGTAGAACAGATAAGGTGAAGGATTAACCGTGCGGAATCTGCGATACAGCTCTATCGGTGGCACATTCACCCTGAAATATCGTGAATGCGAGAGGACGATCTCAAATATCTCACCCCTTCTAATCTCTTCCTTCGCTCGCCTGACCATCTCCACGTACTCACGCTCCGTAATGGCTCGCTCTGGCATGTCAACTTTATGCACCACCGCATCATCCACACCCACTTCTTCTTTCGCATCACCCGCAGCCCGCATAGCGAATAAATCCTCCGGTTTGCGTTCAAAATCGTGGAAATCGTATAAAATCGCTTCCGCATGCTCCTTGAGATGCTCGAAATAAACTATGTAATCGGGCAGAAATAGATTGAAGTCAGGTATGCCATCATCTTTATGCAGCTCAGGTATATCCTCGAACAATCGCACGAAATCGTAAGAGAAAGCGCCGTAGAGCCCCAGAAAGCGGTCGTCACATGCGAAGAAATCGAGCAAAGTCCTTATTACATACGATATATTCTTCTGCTTGAACCTCCTTCGCTCCTCATGCAATAGATTCTCACGCGTTACACGCCCGGTAATCGCATCCTCACGCACCTCAACATCGGTTGCGTACCAGAATAGAGCGGGTTCAAGGAGAGCGAGTATGTGCTTACCGTGTTCGTTGAGTGCTATGAGCTCAAATCTATCGTTCTTGCCGGTTATACGCAGTGGCGGGTCTATAACTATCAGGCTCAATCGCCCATATATCGGCGCTATCTCCGCTGATTCCAGTATGATACCACGATTCCTCACACGATCAAAGAACGATTCGAACGAGTCATAAGGTATCTGCTTCTTTATCCGCCTGAATCTCACGCCGCTATTGCATCTCACGATATCTTCCCGCATCATCGCACAGAATATATGCATATTGTACATATAAATACTTTGATGCCCATTGTTGTGAACCATGCTTATCTATTTCAGCAACATATTCTGGTGATATGCTCTTACGTGTAGAGGGCAGCACGAAGCTGATGGTGCCGGTCCGTGCTACCAAATCGGTATTTTATAACCCCAGGATGGAGCTCTGCCGTGACATAGACATAGCGGCGATCGCTGCCCTGTCGCAGCGTATGGTCTATCTCGATGCACTTGCCGGTATCGGTGTGCGTGGTATTCGCGTGGCGAACGAGATAGGTTTGCCGGTTGTGCTTAATGAGAGGAGCAAAGAAGCTTATGAGGTGATCAAGCGGAATATGGAGCTTAACGGTATAGAAGCGGAGCTATTTAACGAGGATGCGAATATACTTATGCGCCGTCGGAGGTATGATATCGTGGATATAGACCCTTTTGGCTCACCTGTTCCTTTCCTCGATTCCGTAGCGCAATCGGCAAACAGACTGGTTCTGGTGACCGCAACGGATACAGCGCCACTCTGCGGTGCACATACCAGTGGCTTGCGGCGATATGCAGCCATGGCATTGAATACAGAATACCATAAGGAGATGGCGACACGAATACTGCTCGGGCGGCTGGTGAGGGACATGTGCAGGTATGATAAAGCGATACAGCCATTATTGAGCTATTCTAAGAGCCATTTCGTGCGAGTTATAGCACGGCTGGATAGGGGAGCGATGCGAGCAGATGAATGTATGCAGAGGCTGGGGTTCATCGTTCATTGCTTCTCCTGCGGTAATAGATTCGCAGTTCACGAACTGCTGGGCAGAGACGAGCGTTGTGATATCTGTGGTGGCAGGTTGAAAGCTGCCGGTCCTCTCTATCTGGCGCCGATGAAGGACGATGACTTCTGTGCTGAGGTATATCACGAGCTGAATGTGCGAGAGCTGGGCAGGAAGCGAGAGGCGCTGAAGCTCATTGGTGCATGCATGGATGAGCTGGACATGCCGTATTATTATGAATATCATAATATATGCCGGGCATTGAGGATTTCACCACCGCCTGTTCAGTATCTCATTGATGCTCTGCGTGCTTCAGGCTACAAAGCGAGCAGGACTCATTTCTCAGATACGGGCTTCAAAACAGATGCGAGCATAGAGGAGATAAAGAGCATACTTAAAAGATGACCACATGAAAAACACTTCTTTGTAAAAGGTGCCATTTGCAAAGAAGCATATGAAGACGGATAAAGTGGATTATAAGGTATTGGCGCAGTTACTCAGGATGGATTACCTGCCAGAGAGCCATGTCCCCGGGAAAAGGATCTAAGACGATAATGAGGCGTAGAGCAAGCGTTGTAATGAATGATCATTTAAGCTTATAGAACTTCTGCAATACCCAGCGTTCGCCACGCTCATCCTTGCTCATCTTACCGTGAAATACCATGTTCTCCAGAATCTCCCGCAGCAGATGATATGGCACATACAGCTCATACTCCTCCTTCATCTTAGCCCTTATATCCTCCAGTGTCGCACCACCGGTACCATGCTCCAGCATCACCCTCGATACCAGCTCCATAATGTCCTCATGCACACTCCATGGGTATATAATCCACCGCCATTCCCTCATCAGTTCGCCATAGAAGTCAGGCACGAATGAAGAAGTGTACTTGTGGTGCATGGTTGCGGTCCTGACATCCGCCGGTTCGAGCGCCCGGATATATTCGAGCACGAGCTTTATACTCTCTCCCGTATCGGTCACATCATCTGCGATTAACACACGTTTGCCCTTGAGCTTATGCTTAGCGTCCGAATCGAGCCCGTATTTCAGCTCCGCCCTGCCGGTAACCGTAGCAGTCATGCCCCAGTGCTCCATCTTCAGGCTGAATAAGTCCTTAACCAGCAGGAAGTCACACAGTATCCGTGCCAGATACCAGCCACCCCGTGCCACGCCTATAATCACATCAGGCATGAAACCCGCTGCTTTTATTCGCTCGCTCACATCCCTGCAGAGCTCGTACGCATAATACCAGTCAACGAACGTGCAGGAGAACCTCTCTTTGCTATCCACCATTCTCACAATATCTTTGTCTTGTTGAATAAATAAGTTCGTAATGTGATGAAGAGGTCACTTTTATAGAGGAGGAGAACATTTAGAGGAATGAGAATAAGAAGAAATGAGCGGTGAATACGGGATAGCATACTTCGATGAGAATGGCTTTGTGCGGAAGGTATGCAGCAGATGCGGCTCAAGATTCTGGACAAGAGACCCTGAGCGGGATACATGTGGAGATGCACCCTGTGATACATACACCTTCATTGGTGCTCCCCTGTTCAGGGAGCACAGTGCTGAAGAGCTAAGGGAAAAGTTCCTATCTTTCTTCGAGTCGAGGAATCATAAGAGGCTGAGCCGGTATCCTGTGGTGGCACGCTGGCGTGATGATATTTACCTCAATATCGCATCCATTGCCAATTTCCAGCCGTTAATAACGTCCGGGAGTGTGCCACCACCGGCGAACCCTCTTGTCATCTCTCAGCCGTGTATCAGGCTTGAAGACCTGGAATCAATAGGTAAGAGCGGTCGGCATCTCACCATGTTCGAGATGATGGGGCACCATGCGTTCAACAAACGTGGTGGTGATGAGATATACTGGAAGAACGAGACCGTACAGTACTGTGATGAGTTCCTGAAACAGCTGGGCGTGCCACCGACCAGCGTAACATATAAAGAAGCTCCATGGGTTGGTGGCGGCAATGCAGGTCCTTGTCTGGAGGTGATAGTCGGCGGTCTGGAGCTTGCCACGCTGGTGTTCATGGATCTCGAAGCTGTTTATGAAAAGGGTGAGATATCCATTGATGGTCAATGGTACAGGAAGATGGAGACCTACATCGTTGATACTGGCTACGGGCTTGAACGATTTGTATGGGCATCAAAAGGTACCCCCACAGTTTATGATGCTATCTTCCCGGAGGTGATAGATGAATTATTGAGCTCTATCGGACTGGAGCATCCGATGCAGAGCTATGGTAACGAACTGATAGAGATAGCGAGATTGTGTGGTGTGATGAAGCGTAAGGAGCTGGAGAAGAAGTTCCAGTCACGGCTGGGTGATTTCTTCCGCAGGATCATGGCGCCTATGGAGACTGTCTATGCAATTGCAGATCATACGCGGTGTCTGGCGTTCATGCTTGCCGATGGCGTTGTGCCTTCGAATGCGAAGGAGGGTTATCTTGCGAGACTGGTCATACGAAGGACGCTCAGAATGCTCAATTCGCTACAATGTGAGATGCCAGTCGAAGAACTCGTAGCATTGCATATAAAATTGATGCATGATTCTTTCCCTGAACTCGAGGATTCGGTGGATCGCATAAATGAGATACTGGCACTGGAGAGGAGCAGGTACAGAGATACGTTATCGAAGGGCGAGAGAATAGTGAAGCAGATGTTGAAAAAAGAGAAGGAGCTATCGGTTGATACCCTCATTGATCTGTATGATACGCATGGTATACCCCCGGAATTCGTGAAGGAAGTTGCTTCCAGTGCTGGAAATATTGAAGTTGATGTACCGGAAGATTTCTATTCTCTGGTTGCGAAGCTGCACGGCGCGGAGGAGCAGCATCATGCGCCAGAACCTGAGCTGGCGAGGTTGCATGATCGGATAAGAGCAATCCCGAAGACTGCGCGATTGTACTATGAGGAGCCGTTTTCAAAAGATTTCGATGCCACTGTACTTGATTGTTTTGATAATTTTATCGTTCTGGACAGGACGCTATTCTATCCAGAAGGTGGCGGTCAGCCTGCCGACACCGGCATACTCGGTAATAATTTGAAGGTTGTGGCTGTCCGGGATGTGGATGGCGTGATATTGCACGAGATAGAAGGGGATACGAGCGGAATTAGCCCGGGTATGCATGTACGTGGCAGTATAGATTCCCGGCGTAGAATTGCGCATATGAGACACCATTCTGCCACACATATAGTTATATGGGCGGCGAGGAAGGTGCTGGGTGGGCATATATGGCAGGCGGGTGCACAGAAGGGCGAGTTGAGGTCAAGGCTTGATATCACCCATTTCAAACGCATCACAGACGATGAACGGAGAAAGATAGAACTGCTCGCCAATGAGATGGTCATGAGGAACGAGGATATAAAGGCGACATTCATGGAGCGTAACGAAGCAGAGCGGCGATACGGGTTCCAGATATATCAGGGCGGTGTACCACCGGGCAAAGAATTGCGAATCGTGGAAATAGGCAATTGCGAGGATGTGCAGGCGTGTGCAGGCACTCATTGCACGAAAACCGGAGAGGTTGGTCCAATAAAGCTCTTGCGCACCGAGCGCATACAGGATGGTATAGAACGATTGTGGTTTTCTGCGGGCGAAGCGGCGGTAAGGGCAATTCAGACACGTGATGCGTTGATAAAGAAATCGGCATCGGTGCTCCGGATACCGGAGGAGCGGTTGCCGGCGTCCGTGGAACGGTTCTTCGATGAATGGAAGCAATTGAGGAAAGAGAACGAGCGTTTACGGGCTGAGATCGCGGGATTGCGTGTGGAGCAATTGAGAATGCGTGCGATGGATATGCGGGGTGTGAAGGTAATATCAGAGGTGGTTGCGGATGCGACGATGAAGGACCTGATGCGGATGGCGTCACAGCTATCGGATGAAGGGTTTGTGACGCTATTGATTTCAGGTATGACTGGCAATGTGGTGTGTTCGGTGCCCGCTTCTGCACCGGCAGTGGTGAATGCAGCCGAGGTGGTTACGAATGTCACTTCGGTGCTCGGAGGCAGAGGCGGTGGAACGGCAAGGAGTGCCAGAGGCGGTGGTAACAGGCTGGATAAGGTGGAGGCTGCGAAAGAGGCGGGCTTGAAGACGATTGCATCACGGCTGGCTTAGTGGTGAGCGCATCGAAAAATAGGAATGGAAGATAAAGTGCATTCTTCTTCATGCAATATTATACTGGTGGTCTGTCTCTCTTCGAGACACCCTACGGTAAACCTGACTTCGGCACCACTCGCTCCGCAGGTTCCAGCTCTTCCTTGAGAGTTGC
>JAODGP010000081.1:12279-13038 GCA_025464345.1 Methanosarcinales archaeon
TTAATTCGAGATCTTAGACAGCAGTTCCCTTACGATCCTTTTGCTACTTTAGTCGTCGAAACTTTTGCTAATTCGCTAGATGCAAAAGCGACTCATATTGCCATCCATATTGACAATGATGCATACAAAATACTTGATAATGGAAAAGGTATGAATCAAGCAGATTTCGAGGAATATCATAATATAGCGTCTCTTACAAAGAAAAGAGGAGCCGGGATAGGATTTGCCGGTGTGGGTGCTTCTTAGATGAGGCAGAGTACATAATCACCGAAACAAAAACCAGAACTTTTCATGGTGCTACAAAATGGGCTTTTTGTGATGGGTCACTGGAGTGGGAACGTATTAATGTGCGAAATAAAATACCCTATCCAACAGGTACGCATGTAGAGGTAAAATTTAGAAGTGATAAACGTGTTATTGTTAGACCTGCACCCGAGTTCGTAAAGAAAACTTTGCAACAGCACTATAATGCGGTCTTGTTAGGTTATTATCATGTAGAACGAGTCACATTAAACGGAGAAATTGTGAAGCCCTGGAAAGTGAGAGAGGAAGAAATAGAAAGGAGGAAGGATTTTGACTTTTTCTTGAGTAGAAATCAAAATCGCACCAGAGGATTTTTTGTAAAATCAAGAATTGAAATACCAGATGCGTTTCAAGGACCTTATATCGTAGTTTACGGTAAAACCGTTAAGCAAAATTGGTTTAGACAATATCCACTGGAAAGTGAGAAATTTACAGGCTTAATTTTAGCAGACTACC
>JAODGP010000082.1:0-3452 GCA_025464345.1 Methanosarcinales archaeon
CACCGGGATTCGGGGCGATATTCGCAGTTGCAGGTATTTTAGTGATAGCTTATGCGGCGGTGAGAAGGAGGAAATGAAGATAGTGCACATCTCGGACCTGCATACTGCGGAACCGCATTTCCTGCCGGATTTGCTGGAACGAGTGATAAGCGAGATAAACGAGCTGAAGCCGGAGATAGTGGTAGTTACCGGAGATTTGACAGAGAGCGGTTATCAATTCGAGTTTGAGCGAGCGAAGAGCTATCTGGACAGGATAGAGAGCGAAGTGAAGGTGGTGGTGCCGGGCAATCATGATGCGAGGAACGTTGGCTATCTCGCGTTCGAGTCAATCTTCGGTGAGAGGTGCACAGTAGCGAGATACGGTGGGATAACGATTGTAGGAGTGGATTCCACGCAGCCGGACTTAGACGACGGGCACGTGGGCAGGGAGAAGTATGAGTGGATGGAGAAGAGCCTTGAGACTGACGATTTTAAGGTGGTGGCACTCCACCACCATTTAATTTCGGTACCCAAGACGGGTCGGGAGCGAAACATACTCATTGATGCGGGCGACGTCCTCGAACTGCTTGTCCAAAGCGGTGTTGACCTCGTGCTATGCGGGCATAAACATGTGCCGTGGGTATGGAACCTGAACGGAATGATAATAGCGAATGCGGGAACTGCGTGCACGAACCGTGTGAAATGGAATGTTCCCCAATCGTTCAACCTGATTGAAATAGACGATGACAGGGGTGCAATCAGGATATACCGGAGGTATTCAAGAGGCGGGCAGGAGCTGGTGATGGAGAAGAATAGAGATGAACAAATGAAATGAACGCTTTAGAGCATGTTCGTGATGTAAAATTCGAATTTAAGAGGATGGGACTCGGGAAGGAGAAGATAATAGAGAAGTTATTGCTCATCTCTGCACTCGCTTCCATTCTCATCGTATTTTTTATCATTGCATTCATGTTGAAGGAGAGCATACCGGCACTGGCACTGGGCTGGGACTTCCTCTTCGGAATGAGATGGCAGCCATCTCACAACCAGTTCGGTATTCTTCCCATTGTGGTGACCACATTCGTGGTTGGACTCGGTGCACTGGTTATTGCCGCAGGTATCGGGATACCGACTGCGATTTATCTTGCTGAATTCTCTCCCGCATGGCTTCGTAATGTGATAAAGCCCTCGGTGGAGATGCTTGTCGGGATACCTTCGGTAGTGCTTGGCTTCTTCGGGTTAATGGTGCTCGTGGTGTTCATAAGGGACTCGTTTGGCGGGTATGGCGAGTGCATACTCGCTGGCTGGATAATCCTCGCTATAATGACCTTGCCGCACGTGATCAGCATATCAGAGGATTCTATCAGGGCGGTTCCTGTTTCGTACAGGGAAGCTTCGCTTGCGCTCGGCGCCACGCAGTTAGAGACCATCAGGCGTGTGGTATTACCAAATGCGCGTTCCGGCATTCTGGCATCGCTGATTCTGGGCATGGGAAACGCAGTAGGTGAGACAATGGCGGTTCTGATGGTCATAGGCAATCCAGAAATACCGTGGATTCCGCACTCGGTGCTGGAGCCTGTTCGTGTGCTTACATCCACGATTGTGCTCGAATACTCTTATGTGGTCTGGGGCTCGATGCATCAGCACGCACTGTTTGCCATCGGTGTTGTCCTCTTCGTCATCGTTTCCATCTTAAATCTGGTGACCACAGTGGCAGTAAAAGGGCGGTTTGGCATTACCACCGTAATAAAAGGAGTATGGAAGCAATGAAAGCGAAAGTGGGAGAGAGGGTGATAAAGGCATGTATGTGCGTGATAGCTCTTATTTCGGTAGCAGTGTTGCTCACGGTGGTCGGCTACATATTCTTTTATGGTATGCATGCCATAAGTCCGGGGTTCCTGTTGAAATCGCCGGACTATACAGCACTTGATAGAGGCGGGATATTACCGCAAATCATCGGGTCTCTGTGCCTTCTCGGTGTGTGTCTGCTCTTCGCTGTTCCTCTTGGTATAGCGTCCGGGATATATCTTGCGGAATATGCCACGGAGAATGTAATAACAAAAAGCGTCAGGTTCTTCGTGGAGTGCCTTGCGGGGATACCATCGATAGTGATAGGCTTGTTCGGGCTTATATTCCTCGTTTATTATCTCGGATTTGGTCCTTCTCTCTTATCAGGCGGGTTAGCTCTCGGGTTCATGATTCTACCATGGACGGTCAGAGCGAGTGAGGAGGCAATAAAGGCGGTTCCTGATTCGTATAGAGAAGCTTCGCTTGCGCTCGGCGCTTCTAAATGGCAGACCGTCCGTGGTGTCGTGCTGAAGAGCGCCTATCCGGGGATAATAACCGGGATACTGCTTGGAGCGGGAAAGGCGATAGGAGAAGCTGCTGTTATCCTGCTCACAACCGGCGGGCTCGTGACCTACTTACCGCACTCATTACTGGATGATGTGGGTGCACTGCCGGTTTACATCTATATGGTATTAACCGTGGTTCCAGCCTCGAGGGCTGTGGCGGAATCATACGCATTTGGCGCTTCTCTCGTGCTAATCTCGATCTTCATGCTGATAAGTGTCTTCGCAATGTCACTCCGGAACCGATACGTGAGGCGTATGAGTGTGATCAGGGGGTGAAGAAATGAGGAAATGGGTAAGGTAGAGACGAGGGGGTTGAATGTCTATTATAGAGGTGGTAGAGTGCATGCGTTGAAAGGGGTGAGTATAAAGATAGAAGCGAATAAAATAACAGCGCTGATAGGTCCCTCAGGCTGCGGTAAGACGACTTTCCTGCGTGCTATTAACAGGCTGAACGAGCTGAACGGTGCGAGGACCGAGGGGGAAGTGCTGATAGATGGTAAGGACATATACAACGGGAATATAGATGTGAATCTGTTGAGACGGCGTGTGGGTATGGTCTTCCAGCAGCCAAATCCGTTCCCGATGAGTATATACGACAATGTGGCTTATGGACCGAGGATACACGGCATACGAAACAATAAACTGAGTGGTATAGTGGAGGATAGCCTGAAGAGGGCGGCGCTGTGGGATGAAGTGAAGGATAGACTGGATAGCAGTGCATTGATGTTATCCGGCGGTCAGCAGCAGCGGTTATGCATAGCACGTGCATTAGCCGTGAATCCTGAGATAATACTCTTCGATGAGCCATGCTCGGCACTGGACCCTATATCAACAGCGAGGATAGAAGATTTGCTACGTGAGTTGAAGGAGGATTACACCATTGTGATAGTGACGCATAACATGCAGCAGGCAGCACGTGTGTCTGACTTTACTGCTTTCTTCCTGATGGGTGAGCTGATAGAGTTTGGTGAGACCACACGAATATTTGAACGACCGAAAGATAAAAGGACGGAGGATTATATAACGGGGAGGTTCGGGTGAACGAGATAGTATGCATGGGGTGGGTTTTTATGACAATAATCATAACCATCAATAGGAGGTGAGGAATAATGGGGGTTG
>JAODGP010000082.1:3513-3899 GCA_025464345.1 Methanosarcinales archaeon
GGGCTCGTGGAGCACTATCAATCATTGAGTGATGAGTATCTGGCGAAGGGGCGGGAATTATTGAAGAAGGGTGATCTGGTGCAGGCACAACCCTTTAAAAAAGCGTTGACGGAAAATGCTTCGCTCAAGTTCTGGGGTGCAACGGCATTGACAATAAAGATGCTGGCGGCAAAGAGGGGCTTGAAGCTGGATGAACACGGTAGTCTGTGGGCATTTGTAAGTACACTATCGAGAATGAGCAGCGATGAAGAACTTGTCAGATTCTTCGGCGAGGTGAATACGCTACACCGTAACTTCTATGAGAACGAGATGGATAAAGATGCGGTAGAAATTATAGCAAGAGATGCAGAGAAGCTAATAGAGAAATTGAGGAGGATTTCGTGATG
>JAODGP010000083.1 GCA_025464345.1 Methanosarcinales archaeon
CATTACCACTTCTCCCCGTCTCCCTTTTTACACATAAGGGATCGCCATAAATTACAAATTTCAACCCCATTTATAAATTTTTCGATTTTTTTCATAATAATTAGACTGCCCTGCCTAACGCATTTGAGCGAGGCTGAGGCTGCCCTAAGTTCAGCTTATACCACCTCTGCCAGCTCGTTTATTATCTCCGCAGCTATCATGCTCTTCATACCCTTTATGCGCTTCACACGCTCGTCATCTCGCCTTATCACGAACACTTCATTCTCTTCATCACCCATGCCTCCCCCTGCAAGATCGTTTGCCACCACCATTACGAGCTCATACTTCGCCAGCTTCTGCCTCGCACGTTCTATCAGTTCCTCCTCGGTAACATTCACCTCCGCCTTGAATCCTACGATAGCCAGCTCAGGGAACTCCCGCCTCACCTCCGCTATCAGCTTCGGCGTGGGTACCAGCGTAAGGCTGACCCTGCCACCTGAGGGTATCTTACCGTCACGCAGTTCAGGAATGGTGAAGTCAGCTATTGCAGCTGCTGATATCAGCACGTCGTATGCATTTCCCGCTGCCCTGGCGCTATTCAGCTCGTTCATGCACGCATCCACCATCTCCTTCGCAGTTTCAACCTTTATCTCCCTTATCGCTCTCAATTTATCTCCAGGCTTACTGTGCACAAGCGTGACATCTGCGCCCTGCCGGTATGCCGCCTTCGCAAGTTCTATGCCCGTGCGTCCGGAACTGCGGTTTGTCAGTACCCTTATGGAGTCTATCGGCTCTACCGTCGGTCCGCCAGTTATCAGCACGCGTTTGCCCGCGAGTTTATTCTCCGATAACTTACGCTCGATCTCAAGAATGATCTCTTCAGTGGATGCGATCTTAGCCAGCCCCTCCTCCAGCTTCGGCTCGAGCACTGTCACTCCCAGCTGCTTCAACTTCTTTATGTTCTCCTTCAGTACAGGACTGCGGTATATCGTCTCATGCATTGCGGGCACCACGATGATGGGTATCCCGGAGCCGAAAGCGGTCGTTGCGAATGCAGTTACCGTGGTATCAGATACGCCAGTTGCGATCTTGCTGAGTGTATTAGCCGTGCAAGGCGCGATAACATACAGGTCTGCATAGCCCTCCATACCCAGGAACTCCACATGCTCTATCTTGCCCATCAATTTCGTTATCACTTCGTGCCCGGTGGCATAATGCAACGTATAAGGATGAATGATCTCCATTGCCGCATTACTCATCACGCCATACACATCGGCACCGTACCTTATCAACTCACGTGCGAGCTCAACGACACGAACAGCTGCGATAGAGCCTGTGACACCGAGTACTATCTTCCTGCCCAGTAACGACCGACTCTTTGTACCCTGAATACGCAGTGTGGGATGCTCTGGCATCTGGCATGGACCGGTCGGGATTTGAACCCGAGGCCTCTCGCACGCCAGGCGAGTGATCTTCCAGCTGATCTACCGGCCCTGATAAATAAGCACATGTTAATTATATTTATAGGTGCAGTGGTTTATTGCTTGCAATCTCACCGCTGGTCAACCACTTCCTCGCCCGTCTCCCGTGTGCGTATCCTCACCTCCTTCAGTCCAGCATGATAAGCGACATGAGCGAGCTCTTTCAGCTCATCATAGCTGTATACACTTGATTCGTCCAGTCCAGCATGCGATGGCAGGCGTTCGATTCTGCCCTGCTGTATGATGTAAGGGCAATCAGCAGCACCGATATCGTAAAGCTCCTTCGCTATCTCTTCCACTTCCACGGCGCCAACAAGACCTCTGAATACGGTCGTCACCACTTCGAGTTCGGTATTTGTATGCAGACAGACCTCAAGAGTCTTACGTGCACGTTCACTGGCATCCCTCACTCCCGTCAGCCGTTCGTAAAGAACTCCGTTCAGTGGCGCCTTGATATCCAAGAATATCTTGTCAAGCCCGGCATGGAGCGATTCCACACGCTCAGGATAGTACCCGTTCGTCTGCACGCCGACCATAAGCCCGTGCTCATGTGCGTATTTCGCAATTGCATCAATCACCTGCGGCTGCATGAATGGCTCACCGCCCGATAGCACCACAGCATCAATGAAATCCTCGTCAGTACGTATCGCATCCTCTATCATATCCATATCCCTATAATCGTCATCTCCCAGCAGGTTGTAATTCTGACAGTAGATACAGCGTAACGGGCATCGCCTCAGGAATATCACCATCGCCGCTTTACCTCGCCAGTCTATGGTGGAGAAATGTATGATACCACCGAGATTCGTCTTCGGCTTTCCCATCTTTAGAAGTATTCTCCAATGTGCTCCAGCGCTCTCGCTAACAGTTCCGCACACCTATCAAGGTCTCTCAGGCTCAGTAGCTCCACCGGTGAATGGATATACCGTGTGGGAACGCCAATCACACCTGTGGGTATACCGCTCCTCGTGAGATGTATCGCAGTGGCATCGGTCGTGCCACCTTCAGAGACACTCAGCTGATACGGGATATCATATCTGGATGCGGTGCCTTTCAGCCATCGCAGCACGGGAGGTGGCGTTATTATACCACGCCCTGACGCATCTGTGACCGTAATCACCGGTCCTTTGTCCAGTTCCACAGTTGTATCCTTCTTCTCTATGCCCGGATGCCCGCCCGCTATATCGGTATCAATAGCGAGTGCAACATCGGGATTGAGCTCAAATGCGGATGTCCGCGCACCTTTCAATCCCACTTCCTCCTGTACCGTGCCAACCGCATATACCTCAAACTCCGTATTCACCCTGCGCAGCGCCTCTATCATCACAGCTACACCGGAGCGATTATCAAATGCCTTGCATACCACACGGTCATTCACAAGTGATACGAAATGAGCATCAATTGTGATGGGCGTACCGATAGCAATGCCCAGCTTTGTCACATCCTCTTCGTTTCGTGCACCCACATCTATGAACATATCCTCGATCTTTATCGTCTTCTCACGCTCCTCCTTCTTCATCCTGTGCGGTGGTTTCGAGCCTATCACTCCAAATACTGGCTCACCTTCCTCTGGATGCACTACCACACGCTGATTGAGCAATGTCTGGTCAAACCATCCACCTATGGGCGCGAAACGTAAGAACCCCTCAGATTCTATGCACTTCACCATCAGTCCTATCTCGTCAATGTGCGCGGCTATCATAACAGAAGGACTCTTACCTCCCTTCTTCGCTATCAGGTTGCCCAGCCGGTCGGTTCTGATCTCATCCACATAGCCCTTCAATTCGTCCTCCACTATCGCCCTTATCGTACCCTCATAGCCCGAGATCCCGTGCGCTTCCGCCAATCTTGCTAATAAGTCCTTTATTCCGCTCATCTCATACCCTCACATATTTATAAGACGGATGTAAAATAAAGAAAGAGAGTATGCCGGATAGTGAAGCAGAAGCTAAGCCGCCGAATAGCATGGCTGTAACGATGCGATATAGCATAAAAGAGGGAGGTAGAGCACGGTATGAGATCACGGGCTATGGACACAGGACAGATGAGCATCCTCGACCGAGTCTCTACCTTCTTCCTCGAGTTCTCCGATGTGTTCCGGCAGGCGCCATTATCGCTCCTGTTCTGTACGTTTACGGGGCTACTCGCGGGCACTGAGCTGAGTTTTATGCGAGGTCTGCTACAGCTGTTACCCGAACTTATGATTCTCATACCCCCTGCTATTGATATGCGAGGCAATGTCTATAGCGCCCTCGTGTCACGATTGGGCACTTCCATGCATCTCGGTCTCTTCTCACGCAGCCTGAGAAGGGGCAGTGTATTATATCAAAATGCATATTCTTCTCTTTTACTCTCACTCTCGCTCTCCATCATCCTCGGTATCCTTGCCAGGGTGGCTGCATTATCCTTTGGCATGTCCACGATATCCGTTTTTGATTTCATCTTCATCTCTGTTCTCGGCGGTATCATCTCTGGTGTGATCCTGCTTGGGATTTCTATCATCATAGCCATCATCGGCTATCGCAGAAACTGGGATCTGGATAACATATCATCGCCGATAGTTACATCTGCCGGTGACCTGGTCACCATTCCCTCCCTGTTCATAGCCACCGTACTGCTATTACAGCTCGATTCGCCACACCTGTTATCGCCTGTAAACGTTACATCGCTATTGCTTATCGTCATAACACTCCTCGGTCTTCTAAGAGTATTCAATTCAGGCGATGAGACCATAAAACGTATAATAAAAGAGAGTATACCCATGCTCATTGTCTGTGGCATTCTCGGCATCATAGCCGGGTCTACGCTGGACACGCAACTGGACAGTCTGATTGCTATTCCTGCGATACTTGTTGTCATTCCTCCTTTCCTCGGTGCGAATAATGCCCTTGGCGGTATATTGAGTGCACGCCTATCCTCCATGCTCCATATCGGTACACTGGACCCTGAGCCATATCCGCCGAGAGTGGTCTTCATGAATTTCACGGTGATTTATATCTTTGCACTGGTCTTATTCTCACTGGTTGGTGTATCTGCGGGCATTATCGCCGGTATGGGCCATGCATGGATGCCGAGATTGGTCTTCATCTCCCTGTTTGGCGGCATTCTCTGCACCACTTTCCTCAATTTCGCATCTTACTACATCGCCATACTGGCTTTTAAATTCGGACTGAATCCTGATAATCATACCATACCGCTTATAACAAGCCTGACTGATGTGGTGGGTGTGATATGCCTGATATTCGCGATGCTCCTGGCTTGTTTCTCAGGTTGCGTGCTTTTATAGGATATCGAGGATGAGGATAGAAGAAGCGCTTGACTTCTTTTCCTCAAATAAGTTGTATATGGAGCTGATGGGCTTCGAGAAGGCGCCCACAAAAGGTGCGGTAACAAAGTTCCGGGAGCGAATGGGCGGGGATTTCAACCGCTTTTTTTGTGATTTGATCGCCATATCACCGGATGCATGAACTTCGACGACCTGGAGAAGTATCAGGTGATACTATTGTGGCATATGCTCTGTGTGACAGTATGATTGAGGAATATTTTGTTATTTTTTATGATGAATTGGATGTTATTGATCCACACCACAACTCAGGAATCGGTTTTTATAGCTATATACTCGCTTTCTGCCCGTGCATTTTTAGCAGGGAGAGCACCTCCACCCTCTACACCAATATCAATGCGGTCACGTATAATAATACCTGCCTTCCTGCTTCTGTTCACGGTCCTTTGCCGACCCTATCTTGTTTATTCGCGGTCGGAGTGATATATCATCACGTCTGAATGTAACACCCAGCTCCTTAAGAAAGAAGTTCATACCGGTTTGCATATCGAAGCAGCCCTTCACCACGCCACGTGCACCGGGTTCGCCACCGAATACCATCAGCCGGTCACTCAACAGGTCTATCATATAGATGTCGTGGTCCACAATCAGCATAGATACGCCTCTTCGTTCGGCATACCGCCTGATCGTCTTTATCAGCCGCACCTTCTGCTCCACGTCCAGATGCGCTGACGGCTCATCCAGTATGTAAAGAGAAGCTTCCTGACAGAGGCATGCAGCTACTGCCACAACCTGCAATTCACCTCCACTCAGGTCTTTCAGGCTCTTCATCCCCAGTTCCGTTATTCTCAGCGGTCTTAACACCTCTATCACATCCGATTCACTTATATCCAGCGACTGGAAGAGTTCACCCACCGTCTTATGCTCTGTCTTCACCTCTATATACTGTGGTTTGTACGAGATCGTGATACCGAGGTCTACCCTGCCCTGCGTGGGTTCCAGCTCACCCGCAAGTACTTTAACGAAGGTACTCTTACCTATCGCATTCCTGCCAACAACGCCAAGAACCTCACCATATTCTATATCTCCCGCTTTCGCTTCCAGTACGAACCCGTCATATCGCTTCTCAAAACTGCCATACTCGATGAATACACGCTTATCGGCAGATACACGTGGCGGATGCGCTGTGAACTCTATCGGCTTCTCCCTTATCCGCACGTTCTCCGCATGTAGAAATCCGTTAAGATACTCATTTATACCACGATTCGTGCTCTTCGGCATCGTCACAACACCGTATTCCGCAGGCTTACCATAGATTATATGGACATAATCCGCGAGCATATCGAGGATAGCGAGGTCGTGCTCCACCACTACCACTGCGCGGTCACTGAGGAACTCCTTTATCTGCTTCGCCACACGCACACGCTGATATATATCCAGAAAAGGCGTGATCTCATCCAGGAAGTAGAAATCAGCATCACGCACCATGCATGCAACAATCGCAACCCTCTGCAGTTCTCCACCGCTCAGATCCCTTATATCGCTATCCATAGCACCGTTGAGCTCAAATGCGTCCACAAGCTCTGATACCAGACCTCGTTCGTCCGTGCTCGCCAGTAAGTTGTGTACTTCGCCCTTGAAATGGTCCGGAATGGCATTCACCGACTGCGGCTTGTACGATACCTTTAACTCGCCACTGGCAAGCTGTGCGAAGTAACTCTGCAGTTCTGAACCCGCATAACGCTTGATTATATCATCCCAGCTGGCTGTGCCGGCGCCGAGATTTGGAACAACCAGCCCTGCCAGTATCTTCACCGCAGTGCTCTTGCCCGTGCCGTTCTCACCCAGCAGCCCCACAACTTTGCCTCGTTTCGGTATCGGCAAGCCATAAAGAACGAACCCGTTCTCACCATATCGGTGCGTCTCTCCACCTTTTAGCTCCTCCGGTAACCCTATTATAGATATAGCACTGAAAGGGCACTTCTTTATGCATATACCGCAACCTTCACACAGTTCCTCCGAGATCACTGGCTTGCTATCATCACCAATCACTATCGTCTCTGCACCGGTACGCACCATCGGGCAGTACTTTATGCATTCGTATTCACATTTACGTGGCTGGCACCTGTCTCGCTTCAGTATCGCTATCCGCATTTCCTGGTCTTATCCTTTATTCCTGTTATCACACTTCAGGACGCACCTACAAGCACCTTCGCCTTCTTTATCGCGTCAATAGCGTCCATACCATATGCATCAGCACCTATCTCATCTGCGAACTCCTGCGTCACCGCACCACCTCCCACCATTATCTTCACACCGATATTCCTCTCCCTGAAATACTCTATCACCTCTTTCATGTATTCCCGCGTTGTGGTCAGTAGCGCGGACATACCGAGTATATCAGCTCCTGTACGCTGTACCGCTTCTGCAAATTGCTCCTTGCTCACGTCCGTACCGAGGTCTATTATCTCGAACCCCTCGGATGAGAGCATTATGCATACTATATCTTTGCCTATATCATGTACATCCCCCTTCACCGTGCCAATGACTATCTTACCGTTCTTTTCCTCCATGGATTCACGATCTTCAGTCTGCAACAGCGGCTTGAGAATCTCCAGCGCTTTCTTCGCGTTCCAGCCCGCGACCATCAGCTCGGCATCGAAATATATCTCCCTGTAGCCACGCCCTATCTCCCTCAGCCCGTCTGTCAACTCCTCTATTACCTTATACGGACTCATGCCTTCTTCCAGTCTACCTGTACATAATGCCACTATCTTCTTCTTACGTACGTCGAGTAGCGCATCTACCATCTCCATAACCTGAACTATTAATCCGGGATGATGCCTTCGCCTTTGAATATCTTCTTCGCTTCCTCAAGACTGAGATCATGAGGCGGGATTATAACGTCCGAGTTAACTATTTTAGAAACGTCTAAGGGTTTCGCTTCTCGTTTCACCAGCTCAATCATCTCATGCAATAATTCACGAAACCGCGCCTCATTATCTCGCTCCACTTCCGCAACTATCTGATTATCCAGTTCGTTCAACCGGGTCAGAATCGATTCGTCCACCTCAAATTGACCCTCACCCATTATCCTCACAACCATGGTCATTTCTTACCCACCTCCTCTTTTAACTTCGCCAGCTCTAACTCAACATCACCACTCTGTTTCAGCTTCGCAAGTTCTCGCTCGATCTCATCTCTATCGCCCGACAGGTCTTCCAGTGTGCCGGTATCCACAAGTTCATCAAGAGCAGCCGCACGTGCTTTCATGTCCTCTGTTTTGGATTCCGCTCGCTGGATCGCCAGTCCCACATCACTCATCTCCTCCGATATACCACTTACTGCCTCGTTTATCCTGATCTGAGCTTCAGCAGCCGAGTATTGCGCCTTTATAACCTCTTTCCTCGTCCTGAACGCTTCAACCTTCGCCGACAGTCGCTTCTCTGCCGCGGATAGTTTCTCCTGCTCCTTCTGTAGATCAGCAATCTGCTGCTTCAGACCTTCTATCTCTGCTTCCATCTGTGTCTTACGCTGCAATGCAAGCCGTGCAAGGTCTTCACGGTTCAACTCCAGTGCTTCACGAGCCTGCCGCTCCAGCTTCTTCACGCTCTGCTCCAGCTTCGTCTTCTGCAGTTCCAGTCGCTTCTTAGATGTCGCTACCTCTGCAACGCCACGCTTCACCTTCTGTAATGCCTCTATCTGTTTCTGATATGAATATTCAAGAGTCTCTCGTGGATCTTCGAACTTGTCCAGTACCTTGTTCACCTTCGCTTTCACTATCACACTCATACGGTCTAACAGTCCCATCTCTCATCACCTCTATATAAATACAAAAGTATTATACCTAAATGATTAATGGAAAAGTTCGATCAGTGGGATGTATATGCGAA
>JAODGP010000084.1 GCA_025464345.1 Methanosarcinales archaeon
GTTTTCACATACTACAACCTAATACATATAAGAAATGCCAGAACTGACCGAGGTATCACTCGTCCTGCCCGCGTACAATGAGGCGAGCCGTATACGCAGGACTGTGAATGTCGTCGCCGAGGAACTGACCGCAATCTCTCGCTCATTCGAGATCATAATAGCTGAGGATGGCTCCACCGATGGCACCGATAAGATAGCCAGAGCACTCGCACGAGAACGCCACTATGTGCGTCATCTGCACAGTGATACACGATTGGGTCGCGGTAGAGCGCTGAAGCGTGCATTTAAACTCGCAAAAGGTGATATTCTGGTCTATATTGACGTTGATCTCGCAACAGACATCGCGCACCTCGAAGAGCTGATTGATTACATACGTGCGGGCTATGATATAGCCACGGGCTCGAGAATGCTGAAAGGTAGCGAAGTGAACCGCTCTATAACGAGATCAATCGCGAGTAAGGGCTTCAATCTCCTCACACGTGTCATATTGAACTCCTCTCTGCGTGACCATCAGTGCGGGTTTAAAGCATTCAAACGCGATTCACTATTCGCTATCCTGGACGAAGTCAGGGACAACCACTGGTTCTGGGATACGGAGATACTGATACGGGCACAGAGAGCGGGCTACCGGATCAAGGAGTTCCCGGTGCGATGGCGATCACCATCAGATACGAGGGTGGATATGCGGCGTGACGTCTTCGCGATGGCATATCAGATATTCAGGCTCTGGCGGGAACTATAGACGCTTCTCCTGCTGCTACATGCATCCTGCGGAATATCGTCGGGCATGTTATGCTCGTTATCAGTGCTAACAGTATGATCGCAGATTCCATCGTCTTATCTATCAGGTTCAGCTCCAGTCCAATCGCCGCCATCGCTATTATCAGACTGAGCCGTGACGAGAGCAGGATGCCCGCTGCCACACTCTCTTTCACCGGGTGCCTGAGGATAAAGAGCAATGATGGCACTATCTTGACCGCTAAAGCGACGAGAAGTAGTTTCGGCAACAGATAAATACCACCGCTCGCCAGTGCCCATACATCAAAATGCATACCCACATTTATGAAGAATATCGGGATGAGGAACCCGTAACCGATCCCGAAGAGCTTCTGTTCCAGGACAGTACCGCCACGGAATAGTAAAGAAAGCATCACACCCGCGAGAAATGCCCCCAGTATCGCTTCCACATTCGATATCTCCGCTAAAGCTACGAATACGAGCAACAGAGCAAAGGATGCACGCACACCTATCTCTGATGGCTGGTCTGATTTGAACCACGCGGACAGCCGCTCGGGATAATACCAGATCGCGAGTTTACCCATATAGTATATCACGAAGAATAGCACAAATACAAGAGCGATCAGCGACATCTCCATCGTCAGCCCCTTCTTCAGATACAGCGTGTAGATCGTGATGAGCAGTACGGTGGCAAAATCGGCAATGAATGCCGACACCAGGATTGTCTGACCGTAATCGGACTTCACGAGCCCCAGCTCCCTTATCGCCGGTACCGTCACTCCGACCGCAGAACTCGACAGCAACATAGCTGCAAATAGCCCGTATCCGGTACCAAAAACCTCTACCTCCAGCACCAGGTAGGCGGAAATGGCGATGGTGATGCAGAAAACGAAGAACCCTATGATAAATGGCTTTATACCGTATACCTCAGTGCCTGAGAAATCGAGCTCCAGACCCACGAGGAACATCAGGAATATAAGCCCGAAGTTCGCCAGGAAATCTATTATTATCTGCCCCTCCCCTGTTATTGATACGCCCAGCATACCCAGGAATATACCGCACAGAATCTCACCAACCACCGCAGGAACGCCTATCCTGCCCGATAGAAGTGGTATTATGAATGCAAAACCCGCTATCAGCAGTAAGAGCACATTTGGACTTATATTCATTCACACCACCGTTAATACGGAGCAGGGTGCGTTGTTTATTATCCGCTTTATAAGGTCTCCCCTGATAACGCCACTACCACGCCATGGGATCACTGCAAGCTGGTATCTACCGCTCTTCACCTCCTTCACCACCTCTATCATCGGGTTACCCTCTATCCGATTCTCCTTTATTCGTACATTCGCCCTCGCTCCTTCTCTCTTCAGCCACTCAACGCTATCCATTACTCCCCCTCGCTCACTGAGAATGAGCAGGTCTATCTCAGCGCCGCAGAGGTGGGCTAAGAGGAGCGAATACCTGCAAACCGAATCAGCACTATCCTGTGAGTCTATAATTGCAAGAATGCGTTCATAATACCTGAATGTACGTGCCACAAGTACCGGGCGCGATGCGCATCTTATCAGCTTCAGTACTATACTCCTGCCGAGCAATCTATCCATGAACCCCAGCTCCTCCTGGTCTATTATTATACAGTCAGGATAATACCTGTGCTCTTTCACACGCTCTAATATTATGCAGCCGTGATAACGCAAATGCCTCTTTATTATCTGCATCAGGTGCTCCTCCTCCATTAAAATCTGCAATCGCACACCCAGTCCCATCGCAAGCATCTCCATCGCTCTTCGATCTATGTCAGGTGAGGCAATCACCGTGAGCTCCGCTCTTGCGACCGAGGCAATGAGCAAAGCCTCTTTGAATGCCTTCTCCACCGCCTTCTCATTCAAAATAGGAACAAGAATCTTATTGAACGGTATATCTACATCCCTCGGGCACCGGATCAGGTCCAGAACGAGATTGGCTACCAGCTTCGTGGGTAGCATTATGTACTCAACACCGAGCTCCTCAAATCGCGCCTGATCCTCGGGGTCCTCAACCCTGACTATTATCCGTGGCACGCCGTATCGCTTCGCAATCGCTGCTGCACGGTAGTTCACATCGTCATCGCCCGTAAGTGAGATGAAAGTCCCGGCATCGTCCAGACCCACCTGCTTCAATAACTCTTCGTCACTACCATCCCCTATCACCACCTCCACCCCGCCCAGGCGTTCCAGTTGCGCCTTCTTGGCTGGATTATTCTCTATTATTACCGCATTCGGTAGCTGAGCAGCAAGCTCTTTACCCGCTCTCCCACCACCTACTATGATTGTCTTCATCAGCTAAAAGCCCTTTAAAATATATTTGCATTGCGAAGGTTAAATAATATTGGTGAGAGGGATAAGCATTTATACAAACCACTTTCTTTACATCATTGTACCAGAAATGACCCTGGCGGATAAGTTCGAGGAGCTGAGTAAACGAGACGAGAAGGCGTTGATCGGGTTCATCACCGCTGGCTATCCCGATGTTAACGCCACGATTGAGATTGCAGATGCGCTGGTTCGTGGCGGTGTTGACATTCTGGAGCTCGGATTGCCGTTCTCTGACCCCATTGCCGATGGTGTCACGATACAGCGAGCGAGTGAGCGGAGTTTACGTGCTGGAATGAACACAGATGTTTATTTCAATCTCGCAGCCCGAATAAGAGGTGTGGAGAAAGTATGCCTCACATATTATAATCTCATTCTGCAGCGTGGGCTGGAACGATTCGTTGACGATTGTGAAAGTGCGGGTATAAGTGGTATCATAGTACCCGACCTCCCGGTCGAGGAGTCAGAGCCGCTACGGGCTGTATGCAATGGATATGAGACCGATTTGATATACCTCATAGCACCCACGACCACGGATAAGCGAATGGCTCGTATCCTCGGTTCCGCCTCGGGGTTCATATATGTTGTATCGCTGCTCGGCGTGACAGGAGCACGAGAGAGGCTTTCAGAGATGATAGAACCACTGATAACACGGATAAGGGAACACGAGTCGAGAATGAAGATCCATCTGCCACTCGCAGTCGGCTTCGGCATCTCCACGCCCGAACATGTTAAGGCGGTATGCCGGTATGGCGATGGTGCAATCGTTGGCAGTGCGATAATAAGATTGATTGAGGAGGGTGGTCTCAAGCATATAGAAGATTTTGCACGGTCTTTAAAATCTGCCACCAGATAGAGATGCCCGATACAGGTCTACACCTCGCCATCACACTCTTCATCATCGCTTCGTGCATGAGCGGTGAAGAACTGAAGCCAGCAATCGGTTTGATACCTTTCGGGCTATTGTGCGACCTCGATTCGCTATTCGGCATACACAGAGCAACACTTCATAACGTGTTCATCATCGCTCTACCACTGATCTTCATGGCAGTACCGCAGCTCAGGGATAAGATAAAGCTGAGGTGGCTCGCTCTGGCTGATATCCTCATCGCATCACACATATTACTGGATGCATTCTATAATGGTGTGTTCCTCTTCTATCCCCTGTCGGTGGATAATTACAATCTCAGGTTCTGGTTCGGGCTGAACGAAGCAGGTCCCGGAATATCCTTCTCATGGTTTGTACCCGGTAATGTAGAGGAAGTGCATTACGCAGTCAAGCCCTCGCCGTCTGTGCCTGAGATAGGGATAATAAGCAATGGGATCGAGCTCATCATACTTGTTTCTGCTATATTCTCTTTCATAATGCGATTCCTGGCACCATTCACTCGAGCCCGATCGCCGTGATACCGGTTCGAAAGAGCTGCTTCAAGCCGAAATGCCTCATCAGCTCCACGAACCGGTCTATCCGCTCTGGCTCATCTGTGAGTTCGAGTATGACCGAATCGAGCGATGCATGAACTATTCTTGCACCGTATGAGTCCGCCAGCTGCATCACTTCCGTACGTGCATCGGTATTCCTCGTATGCACCTTCATGAGGCACAAATCACGTATAATCGAGTCGCTCTCCTTCAAATCCACCACTTTCAGCACTTCTATCAGGTTGCTCAGCTGCTTCCGCACCTTCTCCAGCTCGCTCTCCGAGCCCTTTATCGCCACTGTCATCCTCGATAGCCCTTCCTTCTCACATGGTGATACAGTAAGCGAGGAGATATTTATGCCTCGCATTGTGAACATACCGGACATCCGCGTCAGCACTCCAGGGTTATCCTCCACCAGTAAGGATATCACACGCGTCTGCATCTCTCCGTTCCTATCATGCCGGTTATGCCACCACCCGGGGGTATCATCGGCAACACCTTGTCCTCCTTCCCCACTATCATATCAAGCACCGCGGGCTTGCCTGATTCAAATGCGTTATTCAATGCCGACTTCAGGTCCTCTGGCTTCTCCACTCGCTCGGCATAGCACCCGAAAGCCTCCCCTAACTTAACGAAATCGGGCGTTATACCCAGATGGGTATGAGAATATCTCTTATCGAAGAATAACTCCTGCCATTGCCTTACCATACCAAGATACCGGTTATCAAATATACAGACAACCACCGGGATATCGTTCTCAACGCAGGTTGCCAGGTCCTGGCAGGTCATCAGGAAGCTGCCATCACCCGCTATATCAACCACCTTCCTGTCAGGTGCTGCGACTTTGGCGCCTATGGCTGCGGGGAAGCCGAACCCCATTGTGCCCAGTCCACCGGAGGTTATGAACGTGCGTGGCTCCCTGGTCATGTAATAATGCGCTGCAAACATCTGACACTGCCCCACTTCGGTCGTTACTATGGCGTTACCGTCCAGGATATTACTGAGCTCTTTTATCAGGATATCCGATGTTGATGAACCTGCACGCCATACATCACGTATGCAATCCTCACATGCGGAATGCATCTCTTTTATCCGCTGCAGCCACACAGTGCCCGCTCTAATCCGCTCCTTATCCAGCCATCTCAGTATGTCCGATATAGCAAGCTTCACATCGCCCACTATCGGTATGTCAACCGTTATATTCTTGTTTATCTCCGCAGCATCAACATCCACATGTATTATGGTCGCATCAGGTGCAAACTGGTCCAGTTGCCAGCCGGTCAGCCTGTCGCTGAACCGTGTGCCGAGCGCAAGCAGGACATCACACTCGTTAAGTGCTCTATTTGCATAAATATGCCCGTGCATACCTGCCATACCGAGACATAGCGGGTGTGTCTCAGGTATCGCACCCTTACCCATCAGTGTGGTGACAACGCCCGCACCGAGCTTCTCCGCAAGAGCCCTCAATTCCTCCGACGCTCCTGAGCTTATGACACCACCTCCCGCGAGGATAACCGGGCGCTCGGCATTCACAAGTGCCTCTGCCGTTCTCTTCGTCTGTACCTTGTTCGGGATTATGTTCGGCTTATAACCCGGGAAAGTCTCCTTAGGATGCAAATCTACATCCACCCTCTTCGCCTGGACGTCCTTCGGCAGATCTATCAGAACAACACCCTTGCGTCCGGTACTGGCGATGTAAAATGCGTTATGTATGACGCGTGGTAAATCCTCTGTTCGTGTCACCAGGAAGTTATGCTTCGTTATGGGCATTGTGATGGTGAAAGTGCTCGCCTCCTGGAACGCATTTGTCCCTATTGCAGATGTGGGGACCTGCCCGGTCAGTGCAACAATGGGTGACGAATCCATATTCGCAGTGGTCAGTCCGGTAACGAGGTTGGTGGCTCCCGGTCCAGAAGTAGCGATACAAACGCCTGTACGACCTGACACGCGGGCATAACCATCGGCGGCATGCGCTGCACACTGCTCGTGGCGCATCAGTATGTGCTTTATCGCTTCCTCGTTGTATAGCACCTCGTATAAGTCCAGCAGGGCACCGCCAGGTATGCCAAATGCCACTTCCACTCCCTCATGCTTCAACTCCTCCACCACTATCTCCGCTCCACTTATCTTCACTGTCATCTTTACTTACAAATGAGTCCCTATTTATATAACTTGAATATCTGAATACCTTCTTCTCCACACAATAAGCGGAAATGAGTAGATATGACCTGCATACGCACACGAAATATTCGATTGATGGCGTACTTGAGCCACGAGAGCTCGTGAAGCATGCTGAGAAACGGGGACTCGACGGGATTGCTGTTACAGACCACAACACGATAAGGGGTGGACTGGAAGCGAAGGCATATGAGAGCAGCAATTTCAAAGTGATTGTGGGCTCGGAGATAATGACGACACGCGGTGAGATTATAGGCTTATTCCTCCATGAAGAAGTGCGCAGTGGTGATTTCAGAGCAGTCATTGAGGAGATAAAAGCTCAGGGCGGTATAGTCATTGTGCCACATCCATTTGATACGATACGCCGTTCCGCTTTTCAGCCACGGAATGAGGATGCGGAATTCATTGATGGTGTGGAAGGGTTCAATGCGAGGTGTATTCTCCAGAGTTACAATGATCGTGCGGTTGAATTCGCCACCAGGCATGGTCTACCGCTAACAGCGGGCAGTGACGCTCATTTCGGATGGGAGGTGGGTAATGCATATATAATTGCGAACGCAACCAGCGAGGATGAGCTGAGACGTGTGATATTGAATAACAGGATAGAATATGCCGGTAAATTGAGCAGTCCTCTGAACCTGTGCATGACCAAACTGCTGAAGACCTGGCGGAGGATAAAGGTTGAACTGGAATGAATGTATGTGATGATTTATTTTATATGGAGGTATATGCTTCTTTAAAAGGGGTTTTGTTTTTATAGAGAGATGCTCAGAAAGTATCTGGCTAAGATAGTGGAGGGAAAAGATCTGAGTGCGGACGAAGCGGGGAGTGCGATGCACGTGATAATGGCGGGGGAAGCGGACAGGATACAGACTGCCGCATTCCTCACCGCAATGCGTATGAAAGGCGAGACCGAGGAGGAGATAGCGGCATTTGCCGGCGCCATGCGGGATATGGCATTGAAGCTCAACCCTGGAGTGGAGAAGAAGGTGGATGTATGTGGCACCGGCGGTGACGCGATAAAGACATTCAATATATCCACCACCGCCGCTTTCATCACTGCCTGCGTGGTGCCGGTAGCGAAACATGGTAACAGGTCTGTGACATCGAGCTGCGGCAGTGCGGATGTCATCGAGGAACTGGGAGCCAACCTGATGTTACCGCCGCATAGGATAGAGGAATGCATAGAGAAGGTCGGTATCGGGTTCATGTTCGCACCATTGCATCATCCAGCGATGAAGAACGTGATGGAAGTGAGGCAGAAGCTTGGATTGAGAACGGTCTTCAACATACTCGGACCATTGACAAATCCTGCGAATGCAACGCATCAGTTGCTCGGCGTTTACGATGCCGGATTGACAGATAAGATAGCGAAGGTGCTGCGCATACTCGGATTGAAGCGGGCACTGGTCGTACATGGCGAGCCGGGTATAGACGAGGTCTCCATCGCCGGTAAGACGAAGGTATCGCAGCTGGATGATGGAGAGCTCGAGACATACTACATAAGACCTGAGGATTTCGGGTTACGAGTTGCGACACCGGCTGAAATCGCAGGTGGCACGAGGGAAGAGGGTGCGAAGGTGCTGAGAGCCATCCTCAGCGGTAGAGAAGCGGGTGCGAAACGCGACGTGGTCCTTTTGAATGCGGCAGCAGCGATATTCGCAGCAGAGGAGGCGGGCAGCATCTCCGAAGCGCTTGAGATAGCGGAGGATGTACTGGAATCTGGCAAGGCGGAGACGAAACTCAATGAGTTCATCAATTTTACCATTAATAAGGGGGGTGATAGAATTGGATGATATAGATCGTATGATACTGAGGGAACTTCAACAGGATTCCCGACAATCTTTCACGAAGATAGCACAGCAGATAGGGGTGAGTACGGCAACGGTAAGCGAACGAGTGAAGAGATTGATGAACAGGGGCATCATATGTGGCTACACCGCCATTCTCAATACCGCGGAGATGGGTATGGTCACGTTAATCGCGAAGATAAAGATCAAGCAGGGGTACAGTGTAGATGATGTTGGTGGTACAATAGCGGAAATGGCGGAATGTTGCTGCGTCCATCACGTAACCGGCGAATTTGACCTGCTTGTGATATCAAAGTGTGCGGGCTATGATAAGTGCGGGAACGTAATAGAGGCGATAAAGAAGGTAGAGGGTGTGGAGGGCGTGGAGGCGGAGCTGGTTTTGAAGACGCTGAAAGAGGAGCTCAAGGTGGAGATGTGAGTAAGAGAATGGTGAGCCTTTTTATTGAGGGTATACCCGCAAATTTGCGGATTGCGAGAGCGATCTGTGAGGATAACCGCGATAGAGATGCCAGCTATATCTTCTTTGGATTCCAGATAAGGATAAAAGCAAGAGAAAAACTCATTCTCTACCGTGCAAGTATAGAACATGCAATTGACCGGGCGCTGAGTGAGGATGAGTGGCGGAGTGTCATGTGGAACCATACCGGGCGGATAACCGATGTGGGACGGGACAGGATAGTGTTTGAGGATTCGGAAGAGACGAAGATGCTCGATGAGTACTGGGATATGCGATTGCAGAGGCTAAAGGATACGATGGATTTTTTAAATAGTGAGTGTAAATGAAGAAGCATGGCAAAGATAGGGCTAACCTACTGGAAGGATAGAATAGGCGGGGAGTTCGAGAAGGAGATAGTAGAAGCGTTCAGTTATGGCTTCACCGTGGGACCGCATGGTGAATGGGAGATGGTGATAGCGAAGGAGGACAGGGAGGTGAAGAAGAACGAGCTCATAAACATAAGGATAGACGAGATCGAAGTACCGCCGAAGTCAATAGTGCTGCCATGCCCGATAATGCGTCATGCATGCGGTATCATCGCTTCGTTCGCAACTGCCGGCAGACCGAGGAAGGTGGAAGGTCCAAGAATCCTTGAAGAGGCGCTATTCCATCCTGTGGTTGATGGTATGATCCATAAGGGGGAGTTACTCGGTGTGGCAAACATATTCTATGCGGCGATAGAGCGGAGGCTTGCACGGGGTGCAGCGGAGAAGTGGCTACACGAAAGATACAGGTATTAGCCCTCGTCGGCGCTCCCGCAGCCGGAAAGACCGAAGCGGCATCTGTGGCACGTGAACTGGGCATTCCGGTGATAGTGATGGGTGATGTGATAAGAGCGGAACTGAAACGGCGGAATATCCCGCTGAACGACGCCAATGCGGGCAGAATCGCAACCGAGCTGCGGCAGAGGGAGGGCATGGATGCGATTGCGAAGCGATGTATCCCGTATATAGAAGCAACAGGCAGTGACGTGGTCGTCGTTGATGGTATACGTGGGATAGCCGAGGTAGAAGCATTCAAGGAGCGGTTTGGCGATCTTTTCACCCTTGTCTGTATCCATGCCCCTCTTCAGGTCAGATATAGCAGGCTGAAACTCCGGGGTAGGGGTGATGACTCTTTGAGTCTCGAGGAGTTCAGGAAGCGGGAGGAGCGGGAGATGGGCTGGGGTATGGCTGAGGCGATGAGGAACGCATCGGTCGTGATCAGGAACGAAGGCTCGCTGGAAGACTTCAGGGAGCGAATGAAGGAGTTATTGCACCGTGTTATCCGTCGTACGCATGTGCGAACCCTCATGCTTCGCAGTCCTGAGACAGATGGTGGTTACGAAGGATATAACAGATTTAAAATCTGAGAGTGCCTGTCAGGAGATGCTGTCTGCCGAAGTCATTGTTTCTTCATGAAGAGACGGTATAACGAGGGGAGCCCGCAAAAGCAGCTGCCGCCTGATTTATGTAAAAGCCGGCATGGGTAAGTACACTGGCTTTTGAAATAGGAGAAAAAATGTACACAGTATACGGGAAATATCAGCGAATCACAAGCTCCAGGTTGAGTAATAACCATGAGGAGTTGACTTTTTGTATGAATATGTGCCATCAATGCTCAGCACGTAGTTGAGTAACAACCATGATAGGAGTTGACTCTTAGGAAATCCTGTGCTCCTGCTGCGCGAAGATGTATAGTCCGGGAAGATGTGTCCACGATTGAAATTTTTATTAAGCTAAAGAATATGGAGTGATAGGATGGGGAACAAGATACTTGCAATAGTCGTTTCGCTTCTCATTGTTTCTGTATCTGTGAATGTGTACTTTGTAGCCACACAGCGGCAGGGTATTGACCTCTACCTTAAAAACCGGATAGACGAACTCGAGCGGGCAAATGCATACCTGAGTGAGGAGCTTTATCGTACAAACCTATCGTTACAGCAGGCGAAGACGCTGCTGGAGGTGTATAGAAGTGAAATTGTGGAATTGCGTGCACAGGTGAATAGAACCCCGGCTGCGGGCGAAGCGGGCAGTGCAAGGCTTGAAGCACCCGCAGTGATGCGGAAGGTGGTATATCGTGGTAATTATCCGTTCTACACTCGCGAGATCATAGAGAACGGTACGATGATCCAGGTCTCGGTTGATATAAAACCCGGCTATGGGCGCGTACTCGTTGTGACGAAGCCATTGATGGGTGTCGTGTTTCAGGATGCGGCGAATACCGCGGTTGTCGCTGCTGAGAATTACACCGGTATCGATCTCTCAGGGAGCGATGTCATATTCAGTGTCCAGGCACCGCTGAAGATACCGGAGGTGGACGGACCGAGTGCGGGTGCATTGATGACCACGCTTATTATAGCAGCACTGCAGAATATCTCGCTACCAGATGATATAACAATGACAGGTACGATAGATGCCAGCGGGCATGTTGGTGAGATAGGCGGTGTCATAGAGAAGGCGGAGGCGGCGAAAGATGCAGAGAAAAAGATATTCATACTGCCACGGGCGAACAGCCGCATGATAAAGTACGAAGAGGAGGAGGAGCGTATCGGGCTTATAACCATAATCCGGACGAGACCGGTGATAATAGACGCCAGGGATTACATAGAGAAGAACATCGGCATCCATGTGGAGTATGTTGATACCATCGAGGACATCATGAACATCATACGCACACATGCTTAAAGCGTTGAATATCAACAATAATATATCATATGCCATCTAAATTTATAGGAGGGGGCGAGAATGAGAGAAGAGCGTGCGGAAGCGAATAAGGGGAAGGTAGCTGCGTATATGTCATCCAGGCTGTATCCCTGGAATTTCATCATAGAAGAGGTTGACGAAGCTTCTTTGAAGCGCTACATCCCGTACGCAATCCAGATATGTGAGGATAAGGGCATAAGCAGGGGTAAAATGGATCAAACCGGTGCGAGGGATGTGATAGAGCGTGAAGTGAAGCACCTATTGAACGACTATCTGCAACCGGCGGGGAAGGAGGTGATGAGAGTACAGCATGGCAGGGATTATCCCTTTGCATTTGTTCAGGCTCTGATATACTCGATCTTATACCGATTGGGACTGAACTTAGAGGATGTTGTGAACATGAAAGCGCTCAGTGATTTGCTCAGCCTGGATATGGAAGAACTTAAGCGCAGGGAGCGATTCATCTTTGAGCTGATAGCCAGGAATGAAGGAAAGGCAATGTGGATATTCAGCAGGACTTTGCTGGATCGCAGGGTGATATCAGAAGAGGGGGATTATATAGGCACGGTAACGGATTTACTATTCGATCCCGAGACGGGAATGATCGAGTGGCTGTTATTGAACCAGCAATCGGGACGACGGGCAAAGGTACCGGCGAATGATATGAAACTGAATTTATATAGCAGGAGTATCGTGCTGAGATACAACAGGGAGAGATGACCTCCTTTCATTCACCACCGGCATTTCTGGAACGGTATCTGAGAGATTGGCTGGAATTTCCGGTTTTAAACGCCCTGGCATTGATTCTCGGACTGAAAGAGGGAGAAGCGGAGAAGGTGGTGATAAAGCATAATGAAGATACGACGGGGTATAAGATAAGGGATGTATTCTGTACGAAGGAGACGCGGGAATTGAGACGCGAGATTCTGGAGATGCTCTCGCGCTATGCCGTGACTCGCACAGGAAAAGATAAGTTACTCACACTGACGCCGTCACTGGATCGTGAGGAGCTTAAGAGGCGGTTCGATGACATACGCATGGCTATGGAACTGGTACAGACTCCCGGAGCTGGAGTGGCAGAGCTGAGAGAGAAGCTCAAAAAGGCGGTGATAACACGGCTGAATATACCAAAAGCACCGGTTATAGCGATTAAAACAGGTGATAAGGAGACAGAACAGTTGATAAGAGCAACATATGGCGATTTCGTGACTCTGGAGTTAATAGATTCATCGGCTAAGGCAGAAGAGCTTGTAAGTGGGGAGAACTGCGTTCTTCTGGTCGGTGAGCAGGCATACGATGAAGCCGGCATCATACCCAAGCATGTGGCTGAGCTCTCAGAGCCGTGTGAGATATACCCTGAATTCGTTGTCAGGAGCTACATAGCGATGGAGGGTGCGATAGAGACATTAATAGAGATTCTCGAGCAGTTCAATGCTGTAAAGGACTCAATACTGTTTAAGGATGTGTCAATAGCCGATTTGAAAGCCGTAATGGCACTCATGAGAGAAGCAAAAGCAGAGCAGCGTGTTGTCAGCTTTGATGAGGTGGTTTTGAAGTATGAGGATAAGATAAAGAGGGAAGCGGCACGGATAATGAGAGCGGGTGGCGGTGCGGATGAGTTCATGAGCTATCTTGAAGAGGTTCTGCTGGAGATGGCGGGCGAGCTGATGCTCAGGGATGATACACTGCTCAGGGAGAGCGCACATGCGGGTCTTGAATCCGGCGTTGAATACTTTGAGTTCGCACGTGACAGGATAGAGGGCTTAAGGCGGAGATACATGCGTGAGATGGGTGAGAGGGCTTATTACAGGTTGAGAGAACTGGCGAAGCAGATGGAACGGTATCATGATACGGTTAGCAATGGCATAAAGAAGCTATTCTATCTTGATTGCATGATTGCGATAGCGCTATTCGCACGTGATTTCGAGCTGAATATCCCGGAGCTTGTGGATGGAGGTCTGGGTGTGGAAGGCGCTAAGAACTTATTTTTGAAGGATGAGGAGCGTAAGGGCGGTGAGAAAGTGGTTCCGGTATCATACTCGGTGGGCAAGGTCAAACTCGGTATATTTGGCGCCACGCCACACCCGATAGCCATTCTCACAGGTGCGAATAGCGGGGGCAAGACCTGCCTGTTGAACACGCTCGCAACATCTGTCATACTCGCCGAACTGGGTCTGCCTGTACCTGCGGAGAGGGCGGAGATACCCGTGGTGCCGATTTACCTGTACAGGCGGAAGATGATAAAGAAGACGGGCTCGTTCGAGTACTCAATGCGGGCATTGAGCCGGCTATTCATGCGTGGTGGCGGCAAGGTGGTGTTGATAGACGAGCTGGAGGCATTGACCGAGCCGGGAGCCATGGGGCGGATAATGGCTTCTATACTGAATAATCTGCGAGAAGATACGCTCGCTGTTGTTATAACGCATCTGATAAATGAGATACTGCCGTATATAAGTAAGAGGAAGATCCGGGTGGATGGTATAGAGTCGGAGGGTCTGGATGATATGGGAGACATCGTCGTGGATAGACAGCCGATATTCAATCATATCGGCTCGAGTATGCCGGAACTGGTGATAAAGAAGCTACTTGCACGTGCGAAGCGTGCGGAATTGAGGGCGGTGTATGAGGATATTCTGACTGTGCTCACGAAGGAGCGGGGTAAGTGGGCTTAAAAGGAGGAGGTACTATGGAGGAATACTTTCCATATATGCGTATCGGCAGGATGAACGAGATATTGAAGGAGATACCAGAGCAATATCTGGATAGAGAGTTCTCAACCCGGGATATAGCGAATGCGATGGGTGCGAATGCCACCACGATCAATAATTTTATAACAACCCTGAAATCGCTCGATTTCGTATCAGGACGGAGGAGATTCAGGTTCACAGAGCCGGGAGTGAGGTACGCACTTCTAATAAGGAGCGGAGAGGCGCGAGCGAGAGAGGTACTGGGTGAGCAGCTCAGCAAGATCGAGTATTTTGATGTGATAAAGCACATGCTCCAGCAGACCGGGAAACTGAGTATATTCGAGATAGGTGAGGAGATGGTCAGGCGATACAATAAGAAATGGAGAAATCCGCTGACATTGAAGGCATATGGGGCTGCAATTGCGAGTATACTGGGCTTTACAGGTTTCGGGCATTACAGGGGCGGCATTTTACGGCTGGATGAGGAAACGGAAGAGATGGAGAGCCCGGTACCTTATCTCAGTGTGGAGAAGATGGTGAAGATACTGGAGATTCTCTTCCCTGTGGGTGGTAAGATACATGAGCTTGCGAGAGTACTGGGGACGAACGAGCGGAGGATGAGTCAGGAACTCGCATGCTGTCGCGCACTGGGATTCGTCAGGCATTCGCGCAGGGGCTTTTATGAATTGACCGCAGAGGGCAGGGAGATTGCATGCTGTGTTGATGTGCTGAGGCGGCGGAGATTCAAGGAGCATCTCCGCAGCTCAGGGTATAAGAAGCTGATAGAGCGGCTGTATTCGGAGAACGGGAAGATAACACTGGTAAGACTCGGGGAGATTCTGGCTGAGGAGTATAACAGGGAGTGGTCAGCGGTAACGAAGCGCACATATGCGAAGAAGTTCCTGAACTGGCTGAAGTACTCGGGCATGGTGATAAAAGTACAGGGTGGTTATAAGCTACGTGAGTGAAAGGGTAGAGTATATTTTTGATGATGGACCACGCTTGGAAGGCATACCGGGGTTAGATGCCTTAAGAAGGTTACCCGGTCATATCGTCCAGGGCAATTATGACTGGATACCTGCTATACTATGGGCGTAAAAACTTCTTCTTTCCTGGTTTGTTACCACTGAGATGGGAATGGTCAGCCAATGGAGAAGGAGAAAAGATATGGAAACCGTAACGCTGCCCCACCGAAACGATCCGGACGGATACGACAGGGAGCGTATAACCATAGCGACCATAGGGAGTCATACTGCCCTGCAGATTCTCAAGGGCGCGCGCGATGAAGGCTTTAAGAATCTGGTGATATGTAAAGAAGAGATGGCGATGGTCTATTCTCTATTCGGGGTGGCAGATGAGATCCTGACGGTAGAAGATTTCAAACAAGTTCTTGATAACGAGTTTCAGAACGAACTTATAGAGAGGAATGCCATTCTCATCCCCCATGGCTCGTTCGTTGAGTATCTATCACCCGGAAGAATAGAAGACGAACTGTTTGTCCCCATGTTCGGCAACCGTAAGGTTCTGGAATGGGAATCGAACCGTGATAAGGAGCGTAAATGGCTGATGCATGCCGGTCTGAAGCTACCTGAAGAATTCAAGCGCCCGGAAGATATAGACCGACTGGCACTGGTGAAATTCCCGGGTGCTAAAGGCGGTAAGAACTATTTCCTCGCGGAGAACCCGGAAGAATTTGAGCGTAAAATCGTGAAATTTGGACTGAGCGGTGAATTCTCCATTCAGGAATACGTGATAGGAACGCGATTCTATCCACATTATTTCTACTCACCGCTGACAGATAAACTGGAGCTCCTCAGCATGGACATACGCTACGAATCCAACATTGACGGTCTCTCAAGGCTATCGCATATCCCACCGGATCTGGAGCCATCATTTGTGGTTACCGGGAATCTACCTGTCGTAGTAAGAGAGTCGCTCCTGTCACAGATACTGGATATGGGACAGAGAATTGTCAGAGCGTCAAAGGAACTCTTCAGCCCCGGCTTGATCGGTCCTTTCTGTATAGAAACCGTCTGTACCGATGACCTGGAATTTGTCGCATTTGAAATCTCCGCACGGATCGTCGCTGGTACCAATCTGTATATTAATGGCTCGCCGTACTCGCAATTGCTATACGATGAGCCAATGAGCACCGGGCGGCGCATATCTCGCGAGATAAAAGAAGCTATTGCACTGAACGCCCTTGATAAAGTTATATACTAACGAATAAGAGCTATTTATTTAATACCTCTTTTTCATAGATTATGGATCGGTTGATCTCCATATTCGACCTCGAGGGTAGAGATATAGAGGAGTTACTGGCTATCGCATCGAGCTTGAAGAATGAGCGAGCGCATGTAAAGAGACGAAGAGACCTGGAGGGTAAGGTGCTCGCATTGATCTTTGAGAAACCCTCCACACGAACCCGTATATCATTTGAAGTGGCTATGCTCGAACTGGGCGGTGACGTGCTGAGCCTGAACAGGAACGAACTCCAGCTGGGCAGAGGCGAACGGATAAAGGAGACTGCAAAGGTTATATCCATATATACCGATGCCGTTATGATAAGAGCATATGCACACAGCACGATAGAGGAATTCGCACACTATGCTTCCATACCCGTGATCAACGGTTTAAGCGACCTGGAGCATCCATGCCAGACTTTAGCAGACCTTATGACGATAAAAGAGTACAGGAAGCAGCTTAGAGGTATTAAAATAGCGTGGGTCGGCGATGGCAATAACGTATGCAACTCACTCATAGGTGGTTGCGCACTGGCTGGCATAGAAGAGTTCAGTGTGGCGTGCCCTCGTGGCTACGAACCCGCAGACCGGATATTGAAGCAGGCGGAATCCCTGGGTTGTGTGGTGCATATAACCGAAGATATAGAAGAAGCGGTAACCGATGCTGACGTGATATATACAGATGTCTGGGTCTCTATGGGTGCTGAGGCGGAGCGAGCGCGAAGAGTGCGCGTATTCAGACCTTATCAGGTGAACGAGCAGGTGGTAGCCATCGCAAAACCGGACGCAATAGTGATGCACTGCATGCCCGTGCATGTAGGAGAAGAGATGACAGAGTCTGTATTGACCCGTGAGGAGGATGTCATACTCACTCAGGCGGAGAACCGACTGCATACCCAGAAGGCACTGTTGTTGAAGATGTTAAAATAATCGGCTTTGAATATTGACAATCGCAGATTTTTCACGCCCGCTCCGGAACTTTTTATAAAGTCTTTTTAATATGCCCTTCATAAAGTATACCGAAAAATGGGTGAAGCAGAGGGTTTCCCGTTTGACATCAACCCGATGTATGAGGGTGAGCGGGTAAGGAAATCGGGCATGTACGTGGAATTCGGCGGGCTGACCAAGCCGGGATTCGAACTCGTTCTCTTTGAACCCGATCCTGCGAAGGTGCATGATAATGAAGTGACGCTGATAGGACCGGATTTAGGAGAGCTGGAAGAAGGCGGTACCTACGCGTTCGGCATGATATACAAGGTCTACGGCGAGAAGATAGAGAAGGACCTGGAAGCCGTTATCGAACGAAGGAACCACGAGTATCAGTCCTACATACAGGGCTATATGCATCTCAACCAGCGTGCAGAGATATGGATCAGGATAAGCAAAGACGCGATAAAAAAGGGGTTGAAATCGCTCAAACAGATAGCAAAAGCGACTATAATGCTGTTCAAGTCCGAATTGCCATTCATAGAGGCGATGGAAGCGATATACATAACAGACGAGGAGGAGGTGGAGAAGCAACTGGAGGAGGCGATGAAGATATACGAAGCACGAGACCTGAAGACACGTGGATTACATGACGAGGATGTGGAGGAGTTCTATCAATGCACGCTCTGTCAGTCATTTGCACCGACGAATGTCTGTGTGGTCACGCCGGACAGGGTAGCGCTCTGTGGCGCTATGAGCTGGTTCGATTCGAGGGCTGCTGCGAGGGTGGATCCTGAGGGTCCGAATGCACCCATTCCCAAGGGTGAGTGTATAGACCCGATAGGCGGCGAATATACGGGCGTGAACGCGGCAGCAGTGAAACTCTCGGGTGGTGAATATGATTCTATAAAATTGCATTCCTTCCTTGAGAAGCCGCATACGAGCTGCGGCTGCTTCGAGGTCGCAGGGTTTTTTATACCCGAGGTTGATGGTATCGGCTGGATACATCGCGGCTCCAGGGTATCAGAGACACCCATTGGGTTACCTTTCTCGACCATCGCGGGCTCTGTTGGCGGTGGCAAGCAGGTAAAAGGCTTCCTCGGGATCGGTATCCAGTACTTTTATAGCTCCAAGTTCATACAGTACGACGGCGGATGGCGGCGTGTGGTATGGATGGCATCAGACCTCAAAGAGCGTGTAAAGGATGCCATACCCGAAGAGATGAAAGACCGGATAGCGACGGAGAAGGAAGCCACAGATATAGAGAGTCTGCGTGATTTCCTGCTCAGGGTTGACCATCCGGTTGTGAAAGGCGTCATCAGGGAAGTTGATGGTGTAAAGATAACCGATGGCTGGGGCACGAAGAAGGAAGAAGAAGCTCCGGCTGCTACCGTAAAAGCTCCACCTGCTGCCCCCACCGGTGAATTACCAGAGGATTTAATTCAGGCGATAGCAGCAATGCAGGGCGATCCTCCCATAAAGATAGTACTGAAGGATGCGAAGATAAGCATAGGGAAGGTAATACTGAGCAAGAAGGAGCACTGAAGGTTGTTTTCACGCCTATCTATTGATTTGACCTTATTGATTTTTGGTGTTAATCTGCGTTAGAAAGTCAGGAAGAAGAGGTTACAAATACCGCCAGTAGCATAACAGCGCAGCCTATTTTCAGACCTCACAATATCATGGTTAGCGGGTGAAATCACATTTATTCGTATTTAGATGGGCACTTGACCAGCAATTGAGAGGCTTCGATATGATAGAGCGAGTCCAGTTTGCCAATAACGACCACTTTATACCCCTCATTGAAGCCCTGCGGTACCACATCCCGGTATGTCACATTGAGAGTAGCCCTGCCATCTGAGATTTGAAACGAGAAAGAGCCATCTGCACCCCATCTGGAAGAGCCATTGACGACGGTATCCAGTATCTGGACCTCCTTACCCAGGTACCTGTCATTGCCAGCTACATCCGATACACTGAGATAAGGACTGATGTAGGATGAGAAGACGCTGTACGCTAATGCACCACTGAGCAATAGTAAGACTACAACGACCAGATAAACAGGTTTCAGCCTCATCTCTTCTTCTGTCGCCCCTCCATTGCCTCTATCTTCGCCTTGAGCGCTGCTAAACGCCTGCTCAGCCAGAGGAATAGCACCAGAATCGCCGTCCAGTACAGTATTGCAACCACGAACACACCCTCATACATTATTCACACCTCCATACAATAACGCATTGACACGGTCCTCTAATGACCATACACGGTATGCTGTAATAATGAGATAAATAATAACTAATGCAGCAGCCAGGATATTTGATACCAGGGTTAGCTTCACGAGTGCAGACATGGTCACCTCCTCTGCACTTGGGTGTAACGACTGCCATAACGTTACAGAGAGGAAGGTCAGGGGTATGAGCGAAAAAATGAGGATGTTGTACACAGCACCTATCGTCGCTCTCCTGTTCATCTCAACGATGGAACTTTTTATAGCTATATAGCCGGCGTAAGCAACCAGGAGAATGAGCGTTGTGGTCTGCTTTGGATCCCAGTTCCAGTATATGCCCCATGCGGCATTCGCCCAGATAGCGCCAGAAACCAGTGCTACCACACCGTATACCAGTCCGGTAATAACAGAAACCTCTGCGAGCTGATCATAAGCCCTCCTCCTGCGCTTGAGATACACCACACTCGCCACGAGCGATACGAAGAATGCGAGATAACATCCCAGAGCTGCAGGTACATGCGTGTACGCGAAATATATATCCTCTCTTATCGGATGAACATGAACATAAGCCATGTATGATGCACCAATACTCGATAATGCCGCAATAACCAGGATAATATCACGCTTGTACATCTCTTATTCCTATATGGCTTTTTATATATAAGCTTTTTTAGTCCGGTTGAAGAGCATGGCAGAGGCAGCGGTGGAGGTGATAGATGTAACGAAATGGTATGGCTATATTGCGGCATTGAGATCCGTATCGCTACGCATAGAGTGCGGTGATTTCATAGCGCTATTAGGGCATAACGGCGCTGGAAAGACCACACTGCTGAAGTTAATCGCGACGCATATCACACCTTCTGCCGGTACCGTGAAGTTATTCGGTGTGGACGCCTTCCATGATAGCAGTATAAGGCGAAAGATCGGACTGGTAACTCACGTGAGTTTCCTTTATAATGAACTCACGGTGCGTGAGAATCTGTTATTTTATGCGAATCAATTCGGAATAATGGAAGAGGAGTTCCTCGATACCTTAGAGTTCCTCGGTATGGATCGCTGGTATAATGTAAGAGCGATGCAGCTCTCACACGGATTAAGGAAACGTGCAGATATCGTCAGGGCTTTGATTCATGATCCTGACCTGATATTACTGGATGAACCTTTCTCCGGGCTGGATAGCGAGACATGCGATGTGCTCGTGAATTACTTCGATGCACACAGGGATAAAACACTCATCATAGCCTCTCATTCCCTTGAGTGGGTGAAGAAGCTATGTGACAGGGGAATAGAACTGTACAGAGGAGAGATAAGCCGTGAGTTCGTATTTTGATTTTATCTCAGCTCCTTCTCTTACCCCTTCCTTTAACTCTCTTCTGTTCGCCCACCAGCTCTTCCATTATACTGGCGATAACTTCCGGCGGTATCCTGCTTCCTCTCCTGAGCTCACCCTCTCCAATCAGCCTGATTAATACATCCATCACCTCTCTCAGGCTCGGCTCTTCTTCTCTCGCACGTCCACCGGGCTCCACAGACAGCACATTCATCAGCGAATCCAGGAGTTCATGATTCTCAAGCAGCCAGAGGTAATCCTCCCTGAGCGAGGCATTCTTGAGCACACTGTATGCCAGATTGACCTGTGGTGTCTTCTCAAGCTGCCGGTATCTCTCACGTATGAGACGCTCAACCTCCCTCTTGTCCGCACCATTCCGAAAGGAGCTCCAGTCTAATCCGAGTACCGAGAGGAATGTTTTATTAGGCGGCAGGTACTGCTCCCAGTCCTGGTTGTTATTGAGTATCTCAATCCGCCGTGTCATATACTCCTCAATCGCATCCGGTTCATCAAGAGCGGTGAGTACTATCTTCTCAAGTACGGACCTGTCCATTCGCTTCCACTTCTTACTGCCTCTCTTCTTCTGTTTTTTGACTTCTTCACTCAGGTATTTTGCACTGAAGCTCAGCATGAAGTCGTATTCTTCACGTGACGAGGTATCACCGAGTATCGTGCCGATTCTTCTCAATAGCTCCGAGTCCCTATCGCATCTCCGCCTTATCTCCTCTGCTGTAGCGTTCTTCGGAAGCTTTGCTATCTCGTAGAGGTCGGGCATCCCGTGTATATAGAGGAGGATATAATCCTTATATCTCTCCATTATTTTGCCCATCCTGATGAACTCCTTCTCGGTACTGATACAATCACTGTGCTTCTCAACCAGCTCTTTCTTCTCAAAAGGGGGCATGCTCTTTGTCACAATCTCAAAAGTTACGAGCAGTTCATCATACTTCTTCTTGAGTCCGGGGTTACTCAATACATTGTAAGCTTCCTCTATTATATCCCTTGGATAGCTTGATAACCTCTTCTTCCGCTCGTATGCCGCTTCTATCTCATCCTCCGCTGCATCATGCTCCACACCGAGAATACAGTAATATGTGGGTATGCCCTCCATCAATGCGTATGTCCATTCCGGGTGCGAATCCTCAAACCGCTCGAATCTGGCTATATACTTGCCGATCCTGTGCGGGTCCACATAACCACCTGAGATATTCCAGTAAGGGTCATCCTCAATGGGCACATTTCGCCTCTTAACCACGACAGGCTCTGTTGCTCTCAGCCCTTTCTTCTTCTTCACCTTCTTCTTACCCATCCCTCCGCCTTACCTCTATCACACTGCCGCTACTCAGCCCAAGGTCTGATATTCTAAGAGAATCCTCAAGCTCTTCATCTTCATGGAATAGCCCCTCATCCTCTCCCAGGATACGTTTCTCCTCAAGCTCTCGCTTCAGGTCTGATACAGTCTCAGCGGGGTTAAGATAGAGGTCCAGTGTGATCTCCTTTGCCATATTCAATATACTCACATGCAGGCTCTCGGTACCGAGCAGTTTCTTCATCCATCTGTTCTTATCCTTCTTCGACAACCTGCTCCTCGCTTCTAATTTAACAGTACGTTCATTACCCGAATCAGCATCTCTCGCCGTGACATTCAATATACCAAACTCCTTACCAACCTCAAATGTGACGTCTATCCTGTTCTGATTGATGGGCATAGGCTCTATGGATACCCAGAATTCGCCAAGGAACTCGTTCTCATCTGGATACAGACCCTCGCCCTGATACACCGGGATGACCACCTTATCTATATAACTCCATGCGTTTGTGTACCTGCGTGTTCGTGCAATCGGTATCTTTGTATTCCGCTCAATTATCCTTGAAATCGTCCCATCCGCAGTCTCCACACCCAGTGAACTGGAAATCACATCGCTTATCTCTATATTCTTCGCAAACCTTGACTTCTCCTTTATGAACTCCGTGCTCGCAATGGCGGTTCCGAGTGCGACCGCTTCGTACGGGTCTCCACTCAATGGCTCCTTGCCAAAATATTCGGTCACGAATTCACGAACTGCGGGTATCAATGTTGTACCACCCACGAGCAATATATCATCTATCTCGTCTTTTTCAAGCGATGCGTCGTTTAACGCACGCTCAACCGGCTTCTTCGTTCGCTCAATTATATCTGAAATCATACCATTGAGTTCTGCACGTGTAAGTACCATAGTGAAAGGGGGCTTATCGGGAGCGACGAACGGGACATTGATGGTCGTGCTCTCCACAGATGAGAGAGCGATTTTCGCCTCCTCAGCAGCTTCACGAATCGTTGCACGGAGTGCTAAATCGTTCTTCACATCTATCCCGAGTTCCTCATCCATCCTCTTACATACCTGCTCCTCAATACGTGCATCTATGTCATCACCACCGAGCCTGTGCTCTCCCGCGCTCGAATCCACATCAAAGAAGCCGGAAGAGATGGAGAGGATGGATACATCGAATGTCCCGCCACCGAAGTCATAAACAAGCACCCTTCTATCCATGTCTTCCCTTAGCCCGTATGCGAGGGCAGCAGCAGTGGGCTCATTTATCATCCTCAGCACATTCAGCCCTGCAATCTCAGCTGCATCCTTTATTGACTGCCTCTGCCCGTCCGAGTAATTCGCAGGTACAGAGACAACGGCATCAACGAACTTCTTACCGGTACGGTTCTCCGCATCTTCCTTCAATTTCTTGAATATACATGCACCTATATACTCAGCCGGGAATTTGTACCGCCCTATCTTCTTCCTGAAGCCGGTGCCCATCTCCCTCTTGATTGAATATACCGTCTTTTCCGGATGCACAATCAGGTTCCGCCTGGCTATCTCACCAACTATATACTCATTCTCGTTCTTGAAATAGACAACAGAAGGTGTGAACTTCTTACCCTCGCTGTTCTCTATAATCGTCGGCACATCGAGGAGCATGTATGCCAGCTTTGAGTTCGTGGTTCCGAAGTCTATGCCCAGTATATCTCTATCCATCGCCTTTCTCCTCTTCCAGAATCTCATTCTCCCCCTCCATATTTATATCTACATTGTTCTTAAATATTTCATTCCCCTTCTGCAGCTCATCCTTTAGCGCTATCATACCTTTAAGCTCCTCCAGTACACAACTGAGAGAATTTATATCCTGCGCAAGTCCTTCAAGCTTCACGCCCTGCATCTCCAGCTCCTTTATCCGCTCTCTCAAACTGGCTATGTCCGCCCTGAGTCGCTCGAGTTCTTCCTCCTGTTTGCTCTCAAGTTCGTCCATTCTTTTAGTCCCTGTCTCCTGTCTCGTCTTCAATGAATTTATATCACGTGAAAGAGCCTCTAATTTCTCTTTATGTAAGTGCTCGAACTCGTTCATCCGCTGGCTCAGCTCTGCAATTCTATGTTTCGTCGGGCGGATTCGACTGATAATGCGGTTCAGTAAGCCCGGCTTCCTCATCTCGGGTGGTTCAAACGGGCGTTTCGATACTATCACCTCGGCTGGTCTCACGATCTCATCACCCATGCGATACCCTCTTCTTACCACACGGAAGACCGAATTCTCAGGATATGCAGTCCCATACTCCACACCAATTGCGGTGTGCATACCATCATCGAACATATCACCCGCTGCTGGCTCTATCGGAGTGAGCCCCACCGCAGAGAGCAGTTGCCCGTAAATTATATCTACATTCTTCCTGAAATTCTCTGTATAATTCCTTATTACTTCACATACGTTGTTATTTTCATATGTTGCACCCACACGAGTCAATGAATCAGCAACGACCAGCAGCTTCTTCGCAAGCTCTATCCTCAGCTCCGCCAGCTTCTTATCCTCGTTCCGCCTGCTTGCTTCTATATAGTTCTTGAATTCATCCCTCAATTTCTCGTATCTGGATTTCCAGTCCTCAGATGATTCAGCACCGTTACCTGCGAGTAATGTAAGAGCTACTATTCCAAGAACGTGCATTCCCCAAGCTTTCATCTTTCCTTCTCCTCCCTGAGTGTGATAAGAGCTTCTTCAACATATTCCAGGTCGGTGTCAGCCAATTGCCTGGTATTTCTAAAAATCTCGTTAAAATACTCCTTGAGTTCCTTTACATTCGGCGAGTCGGTTTCACTCACACCAGCATCAAATGCAGTTTCGATGATATTTTCTATCTGGTTCACTCCGTCACCAAATATTTTTATCATCTCCTATACCTCCTTAAAAGATGAACCACTGTCAGCAACCCCATAACCGCAGATACAGCTTCAAATCCCGGTATCCCTCTCTCTTCTCCCGCTGGTATTTCAGGCGTGA
>JAODGP010000085.1:0-5246 GCA_025464345.1 Methanosarcinales archaeon
CCCCCCCACCCCCCACATTGACATTACGATGCCAGGGTACGCAGCGGTAAGTACAATTCGTCCCCCCCTTCTTTCCTCCCCCTCCCATCACCACAGCATGAACACGCCATATAACGCAATCCCGGCAACGATGTGCGGAATGACCATGGGAACGTCCACAATACTTTCTATAATGCTCTTACCCGGGAAATCCTTTCTTGCCAGGAAATACGCCAGGGGTACGCCGAAGAAGAATGCAATCAGTGTGGAACAGGTCGCCGCGGATATGCTTATCCATATTGCCGTCAGAACCATGGGGTCAGTTGCAGCATCAATCAAGCCTGGGGGGTCTTCTGCCTGCTTATAAAACATGTTCCCGAGTGTGATACAGACGAAAACGATCAGGAATAGCCCTGAAAATAGGAAAATGATATGTATCTTCTCTCGCTTCAGCCTGTCCATTGACCAGCGCGATTCCATCACCATTCACCGCTGCTTATATTTTTACAATAGTCAAGTTCAACCGGTATTTTATCACCGATATGTAAATGTATATGTCTCGATATAAGAGATTTTCCGGTTTTGCTGCTGTGTTGTGCTGTGTTGCACAACTCAGCGGAACGGTGGTAATAAGCCAAAACTTTTTCTCGGTTGCGTAAGAACATTAACATATGGGCACGAACATAAGCGAGATATTAGAGCTGAGGGGAGCGAGTCTGGAAGAACTTTCTGGAAAGATCATTGCGGTTGATGCTTACAACATGCTCTATCAGTTCCTGAGTATAATCCGACAGCCAGATGGAACGCCACTGAAGGATTCCACTGGCAGGGTCACCTCGCATCTCTCTGGCTTGATATACCGTACGACGAATTTGATGGCGATGGGTATGAAACTGGTATTCGTATTCGATGGCAAGCCCTCGATATTGAAGACAGGGGTTATCAGGGCGAGAGCGGAACGGCGTGCGGAAGCGGAGAGGCGGTGGGCGGAAGCGGAAGTGCCCGAGGAAGCACTGAAATATGCAAAGGCATCTGCGAGAATCGAGCCCGGAGTGGTAGAAGATGCGAAGGAGCTGCTCGGTTATCTCGGCATACCATGCGTGCAGGCGCCATCAGAAGGCGAGGCGCAGGCGGCATTCATGGCGCAGAGGGGCGATGTCGAGCTCGTAGCTTCTCAGGATTACGATTGCCTGCTCTTCGGCGCGCCCGTAATGGTGAGGAATCTCAGTGCACCACGGAGGAGAGCAAAGCCTGAGATTGCTATACTTGAGGATATAACAGAAGCTCTGGGTATAACGCGTGAGGAGCTTGTGGAGATTGCAATACTTGTTGGTACCGATTTCAACCCTGGTGTAAGGGGCATAGGTGCTAAGAGAGCGTTGAAACTCATTAAAGAACATCACAGCATAGATAATCTGATAGCGGGATCTGTAATAGATATAGAGGGTATAGCGAACTATGAACTCGTTCGCGATATTTTCCTCCATCCTGAGGTTGATCCTGCATACGAACTGAAGTGGCGCGAACCGGACGAGTCAAGAATAAAGGAGTTCCTCTGTGAGCGGCATGACTTCTCAGAAGAGAGGGTGAGCAAAGCGCTCGAGCGAGTGCTGCGCAAAGGCTCACAGCAGAGTATCGAGTACTGGCTATAGCCTAAAATTCTTCCTCCAGACCAAACTCATCCTCTACCTCTTTCTCCAGATTATCACGTGCCGAACCACCTAAAGCCTCCTCTATGAGCTCCCTTACCGCATTCCATGTGCCAAGCGCCTTTTCTCTATCAAAAGGGAAATTAAAGGACTTCCTCGCCCAGTCGCTCTCAACAATCCTGCCGCTTTCCATACGCCGTACCCAGTGTTGCTCTATTGAAATGAACTTGCCGTAATTCCCCTCCTTTATAAAACATCTCCACACTTTCCTCGGACTACCATCTTCGCTTCTCGTTATCTCCCTGTACCCGACATCCTTCAGGGTTTTTATACTCGGTCTTATCCCACTCATATTATTCCACCTATACTTCTATCGCTCAGCATTAATTAATTGTTTTGATAAATAAAAAGTTTGTTTTTTGTAACCACGATATCGGACCGATTTTACGGCTCTTTCTGCACATCACTCTTTATTATCATCGTCATACCCTGCTCTTTGTTTATTATCCGCTCATATTTGCCGCTTATATGTGGCTTTATCTTATCCAGCTCCCATATACCCGGCATTAGCTCGGCTATCAGCTCACCGCCATCGAAGATACGCACGACGCCGTCGCTCTCCGAGACGACAATCGCAATAGCATTTGTCTCCCGGGATATGGATGCCGCCGCCATGTGCCTGCTACCAAAGCCCATGGGCAGGTTGATATTCCGATAACTCGCTTCTATGTACCGCGCGGCAGATAGGACATAGCCATCCGCACTGATAATGAAAGCCCCATCGAGCTTCGCAAGCTCCTTTATCGTGCCCTGGACATTCGCGTTCCTTATGTCCTTCGCCTCTCTTGGATGCCCCACTAAGGGATCGAGAATGAGTGGTATGGATTTCTTAAGCACCCGGTCCTCATCACCGACCACAAAGAGAGCCCCCAGCCGCCTTTGATCACGGTTCTGCTTCGCTATGCTGAGTGCTATCTCAACCACCGTCTCCAGAACTTCTGGTATACAATTAGCCTTTGTTTTACAAACTCGCCCCACCATTATTAAAATAATACCATTTCGGCTTTATAAATCCATGGACAAATGCCAGAAGCGTATGCAAGTGCGTATTCGCCATCGCATATAACCGGTATCTTCGTCAGCTGTGACAATGAGAATCCACTGTATAAAGGCTCCATTGGCTGTGGTATCGTGCTGGAGTCTGGCTGTAAGACCGAAGTATCAGTCAATGATGTAAGACCCGGTATCGAGATAAACGGTAAAGAGGTAGGGGAGGCAAGAACAACGGAGTATGTCCTCCAGTGTATGGTGGGCAAAAATAGGAGCCACTATGCAGGCAGAATACGGGTATCAACACGGTTTGAGGTACCGATTGGATGCGGATTCGGTGCGAGCGGCGCCGGTGCACTCAGTACAGCACTGGCGTTGAATTCACTCCTCTCGCTCAACATGACGTTGAATGAGGTGGCACAGATAGCGCATCGCGCGGAAGTGGTGAGTAATACCGGTCTGGGCGATGTGATAGCGGAGGCTTATGGCGGCGGTATCGTGATAAGGAGACGCCCGGGACCGCCTGGTATAGGCATGGTTGACTTTATTTCAGCGCCGTCTGCGGCTGAGGTGAGCTATGTAACATTCGGTGAGAAGTCAACACGGGATATACTGCGAGAGGACTCATGCGTGAGAAGGATAAACGAAGCGGGAAGAGCCGCAATGAAAGAGCTATTGAAGAAGCCGGAACCTGATACATTCATGCGAGTGGCGCGTGATTTCTCGTTGAAAAGCGAATTAGCATGTGAACGATGCCGTGATGCAATAGAAGCGGTAGCGGCAGAAGGTAAAGTCGCCAGTGTCGCTATGCTCGGTGATACAGTATTCGTACTCGGCTATAGCAAGGCACTGGAGGAGTTCGGCGAGGTGAAGACGAGCAGGATAACACATTGCGGTGCATGTCTCATCTAAGAGCCGGTATAGAGCAGAGAGCCTTCATCTCCATTGCCTGTATCTGAGGGGAGGCAATCTTGTTACCTGCTCCAGCCTGAGCCGGTATTCAGAACTATCACGCTCAGTTTCAACTTCATTGACTATTTCCTCCCTCGGTTTCGATTTCAAGCGAGAAAGCCATGAGATCCTGTCTTCCTCCTGGTCTTTTATGGTTCTTCTCCTGAGAGTGAGGTCGGGATAAACGGTTATCCAGGTCTCCTGTGGTGGTGGTGTGGGATATTCACGGTAACAGCTCCTGCTTATAATAGCATTGGGCAGGTACTTAGAAGCGACTTCGTATGCATGTTCCATCTCCTCTATCGTCGGGCGTCTCGAGACCTTCTCAAATGCAAAAGCGGGTGCAAACGGATTGATCCGGTATTTTATGCCGCTATTCACTCCAGCCAGGAAAATGGCTATCTTCTCTATCTCATCGTCCTCCACAATGCCCGGCATATAAACCGTTTGAACAACCAGTTCTATATCAGTGTCGTTTAATCTCCTCACCGCTTCTAATACTGGCTTGTTAGACTTACCGGTGTACCATCTATGGATATCATCTGAGAATGCTTTTATGTCTATATGCGTCTCGGTTAATCCTGAATCTACCAGCTCGGAAGCATAATCACCATCACGTCCTATCTCATAACCATTGGTCATTAGAACAATCTCTTCAAATCCACGCTCATTTAAGCCCCGAACGAGCTCAAGCAGGTATTCCTTATCAATAGTGGGTTCACCGCCGGTAATCATTGCCTTGCGTGGTAGCAGACCATAGTATCTGAGGCATGCCTGTTCCGCACGTTTCAGTGTCTCTTCTGGAGTGAGTGGTGTCCCGCCACCATCCCTCGCAGGTCTGAAACATCCTTTACAGCGGAAGTTACAGCCAGTAAGCATGAACCACACCCTTGGTTCTATCTCCGAGAGCGTGAAATATTGAATGCCCCTCCTGCCCATCTCTAACTCTCCTTTATTTTTATCATATATTAAAGTCGAATATAAAAGTCGAATATAAAAGGGATCACGATCTCGCTTCTATTATCTCTCTTATGCTCTTTTTCTCTTTTATACTGTGGATAGAATGGATGAAGTCAAAAAGCGCTTCGGTATAAGGGCTGTGCTCATTTATCTTTATCACCCTTGACTTCCCTATGTTCAATTCGCTCAGTATCCCTGCGTCTAAGAGGTCAGAAACGACTTTCCTGACGGTCACGTGGCTCTTACCCAGCATCTTCGCAAGCCCGGTGATATTATCGAAGTAGTCACCGTTATTGTAGAACAGGAGTATAAGCTGAATGTGCGTATTATTCCCGAATATCTTCTCTAAGATTTCCATCACTGCTCATATTAGCATCATTATCTTTTTATAATTTTCGATATATCGAAAAAGAATTTATAATTATTGCAAAAATATTTCTAAAAATGTACAAATTTCGTCTCCTCTAATTTCCCAAAAGTCAAAATAGGAAAAAGCATGTTTTGAACATTTGGGTTGGTCTGACAATCTCAGGTTGCAGTGGCTCCACATGTGGAACGCATTGCCTCAGAGTTTCCGAAAATGCATGAGGATTGACAATGATGCAAACGCTGATTGGTCGGGCAAGCTATGGAAGAGGAAGTGACAAGGGTAGGGGC
>JAODGP010000085.1:5392-5591 GCA_025464345.1 Methanosarcinales archaeon
CACCCCGGCATTTCCACTGGAATCATTCAACTTTGACCACTTCTTTCTTCTCCTCTTTCTCCTTCAGTTCCTCTTTGCATTTCTCCAGTAGATCTATCTCCTTCGCAATCACCGTGTTTACAGCCTTTAATGCGTTCACTCTCAAATCTATGATGCCATAAGCGAGATCGGTCGCTGAGGGTTTATAACTGCTGAGCGA
>JAODGP010000086.1 GCA_025464345.1 Methanosarcinales archaeon
TCTCTTCCTCAGGGAACTGAAGAAGGAGTTGACGATGACCGGTGCGGAGTACGGGACCGAGATTTTATAAATGGCTCAGCGCTTCTATCTGCGCGTATATCTGCATGTCTCTGAAGTGCTTTGTTGATATCGCACCGGAGGGGCATATCGCATTGCATGAGCCACAGCCTTTACATATCACCTCGTTCACCTCCGCTTTTTCATCGAGGGTAATAGCACCGAACGGGCATACCGCCTCGCAGGAGCCGCAACCTGTGCACAGCTCAGGGCAGACCTCCGCCACAAGCGGTTCTATCTCCACCTCGCCCTGCATCAGCGGTATAGACGCCCTCTGTGCCGCACCGACAGCCTGTGCAACGCTATCCGGTATATCCTTCGGCGACTGGCAGCAGCCAGCGATGTATATACCATCGGTGAAGGAATCGAGCGGTCGGAGCTTGGGATGTGCCTCCATGAAGAACCCATCTGCGCTCCTCGTGAGCTTGAGTATCTTTGCGAGTTCCTCTGCGCCCCGTGCCGGGACTATTGCCGTAGCGAGAACCACCAGATCGGCTTCTATCGCTATCTCTTCACCTGTGCTGCGCCTCGTCCTTACCACCACACCCTCTTCGCTATCCTTCGTGATCGTCACCGGCTCTTCAAGCTCTTTCCTTATGTATTCCACACCTTCCGCCATCACGCGGTTGTAAAACTCCTCAAAACCCTTGCCATACGCTCGCATATCGCTGTATATCACATGCACACGTGCATCCGGAATCTTATCACGCACCAGGTGCGCCTGCTTCGCTATATACATGCAGCATACGCGTGAACAGTATGTATTACCCTCTCTATCACGGGAACCCACACAGGATATGAATACCACCTCCTTCGGCTCCCTGCCGTTTATCTCTATCTTACCGCCCGTAGGTCCGGAGGCAACCGACAGGCGCTCGAATTCCAGACCCGTGATGACTTCCTCGTACTTATAGCCGTATTCGGGCATTTCAGCCGGGTCGAGCATTTCATAGCCCGTGGCAACTATTATTGTCCCGACCTCTATCTCAATCTCCGTGCTGCTCTGCGTGAAGTCAATCGCATTTGCCGGGCATGCATCCACACACGCCGGTGATTTACCACATTTGCCCCTCGTCAGGTATAGACAATGCCCGGCATCCACGGTATACACGGTGGGCACAGCCTGAGGGAAAGGTATGTAAATTGCACTTCGTTTACCCATGCCCATATCAAATTCGGAATCAATCCGGTTGTGGAGTCTGCAAGCGGTTGCACAATCGCCACAGCCAGTGCATTTACGCTCGTCCACATATCTCGGCTTCTTCTCTATCTTCACCTTATAATTGCCTATATAACCCTCTACTTCCTTCACCTCTGAGCATGTGAGTAGATGGATGTTCTTGTGCGATGCTACTTCAACCATCTTCGGCGTTAATATACATGCGGAGCAATCGAGTGTGGGGAAAGTCTTATCCAGCTGTGCCATATGACCACCAATTGAAGGCTCTTTCTCCACCAGATACGTTTCAAACCCCTTATCTGCCACTTCAAGTGCGGCATAGATACCGGATACGCCACCGCCAATCACCATCGCCCGTGGTATCACACTCACCTTTTTACGTGCCAGAGGAGCGAGTAATGCCGCTTTACTCACTGCGGAAGCGACCAGTGACTTCGCCTTTGCCGTGGTATCGGCGCCTGCGAGATGAACCCACGCGCAATGCTCCCTTATATTCGCCATCTCGAAGCAGTAAGGGTTCATACCCGCATCTTCACACGCCTTCCTGAACGTGGGTTCGTGCATACGTGGTGAGCATGAAGCAACAACCACTCTGTTCAGTCTGTACTCCATTATATCCTTCTTTATCAATTCCTGTCCGGGATCGGAGCACATGTACTGGTAATGCCTCGCAATCGCCACACAGGGCAATTTGCTCGCGAAATCCGCGACCTCCGCTACATCCACCGTTGATGCTATATTCACACCACAATGGCAGATATAAACACCTATACGGGGCTCTTCTATATCCTGCATATCATGCATATCTCTCCTCCCGGTTACTGCAGTATTTCTATATCGCTTCTTTTTCTCCACAAAGTGTCCTATTTTAATCTTTATATGCGATCGAATATATATTCATTGTGTATATGAGGCGAGCAAGGAGGTGTCGGTGCATCGGGTTTCATCCTCGATTCTTCTATTTCGCACCACATGGCTACATTATGGGTGAGGAGGTATTAAAACTGGAGGAACTGGAGAGCATCAGGTTGAAAGACCTCCTGCAGCTCGATCAGGTGAGGGCTGCTGAGCTGATGGGGATCTCTCAGCCCACCTTTCACCGTATCATAACGGAAGCACGGCGCAAAATAGCACGTGCTCTCGTGGAGGGTAAAGCCATAAGGATAGAAACCGGTCATTACGTACCGGTTAACCGTTTGTTGTTGAGGAGGTAAAATATGGCAGGAGAGAGTGGTAGTATGAAGGAGCAGGAAGAGAAGGTACAGGCGATGATGAGTAAAGTGAAGCACAAGGTGATGGTGATGAGCGGTAAAGGCGGAGTGGGTAAGACGACGGTGGCGGCGAATCTCGCATTCGCACTCGGGATGCGGGGTCTGGATGTGGGCTTGATGGATGCGGATATCCATGGTCCGGATGTACCGAAGATACTGGGAATAGAGGACAGGCGACCGGAGGTCTCAGGTGGCAGGATACACCCGATATATGTGACGCCGCGATTGAAGACGATGTCCATCGGGTTCCTGCTGCCCAGCCGCGATTCCGCGGTCATATGGCGTGGACCGATGAAGATGAATGCGATAAGGCAGTTCCTCTCAGATGTGGACTGGGGCGAACTCGACTATCTGGTCATTGACCTTCCACCGGGCACAGGTGACGAGCCACTGAGTGTTGCGCAGCTGATTAAAAGCGTGGATGGTGCGATAATAGTGACAACGCCGCAGGACATCGCATTGCTCGACTCGAGGAAGGCTGTCAACTTCGCAATGGTGCTGAAAATCCCCGTTATAGGGATAATAGAGAACATGAGCGGGTTTGTATGCCCCTATTGTGGCAGGGAGATAAACATATTCAAGTATGGTGGTGGTGAGCGGTCAGCGATGGAGCTGGGTGTCAATTTCCTCGGGCGAGTGCCGCTTGAGCCCGGTATGGTAGAAGCTGCGGATAGCGGGACACCTTTTGTATTACAGAAGGATTCGAAGGTGCGTGAGGCATTTGAACAC
>JAODGP010000087.1:0-4022 GCA_025464345.1 Methanosarcinales archaeon
AGCAATCCCAGTTCAAGCAAAATCCATGTCTTTATGTCGTCTATGCCTCTATTCAGACCCTTTGTCTCAGATAGCCTTGCTGCTTTCCTTATCTTCCCTGTGCTACTGATTATACTTAGGAGGGGTATAATGCTCATCGCCATCACGGGAACGCCCGGAACCGGTAAGACGAGCGTGTGTAAAGCATGCAGGCTTGATTGCATCAACCTTAACAGCGTAATAGAGGCGCATGGCTTCTATATCGGGCGCGATCACACCCGTGGATGCCTGATCGCAGACATCAACAAACTCAGAGATTATGTGCATCATCAGCAACAGCAGCGGCACAAGCCGTTAGTGATAGAGAGCCACTTAGCCCATCTGCTGAAGCCCGATGTCGCTATCGTACTCCGTGCCAGTCCTGAGGCGCTGACCGGGCGACTCAGGCGAAAGGGCTTTCCACCGCAGAAGATAGAGGAGAATGTGGATGCGGAAACGCTTGACGTCATACTCATTGAAGCGGTTGACCTGTGCCCGGTTGTGTATGAGCTGGACACCACCGGTAGAACCGTAACAGAAACAGCTATTACGATACGCGATATCATAGATGCCGAACTCAGCGCGGATGATAAGCGTAGAGCAGCACTGCGGCGCAGGTTTCATCCGGGCTCCGTGAACTGGCTTTGAGCTCATCAACACTGCCGGTGTATGTTATTATAAGAACAAAATGGCACTATCCTGCCGTCCGGTAAGCCATAATGGATCACACACCGTCTCAAACGTGCCAGATCGAAGTTATATGAGTCCATAAAATGCATTATACCAATAAATATGAGTTTGAAATGCATGGAACTCAGATCTTTATACGCACGACTCTTCAGCAGACTGACGAATAGCTTCTTCATGAATTCCAGCCTGATACTCCGCAACGCTGCGGTGAGCGGTATCCTGCGTTCGGCTTTATAGACCGCCGCCAGCCGCTCCATATCCACATAGCTCGTTATCGGCTCGGCACTGCCGTCATTTATCACGAGATAAGAGAACGCGCCACATGCGAAATGGCAGCCCACAGCCGGCTTGCCTATCGTGGTCAGCATCAAACTCATGATAGAGGGCGGGAAGAAATCATCCCTGTGGAGCAGACCTGTTTGCGCCTCTATGCTATTGATAACATCCGGTACCGTTATACGCTCGTTCGCACGGTAGTGAGTTCTGCCGCAGAAAGATATGGGCTGGAAATTCACACCACGCACTATATCACTGTTCTCTATTGCGAACCTTATGATCGCCCCGATCTGGTCATCATTCACGCCACGCACGAGCGTTGGTACAAGCACAATTGCGGGTTTCGGTCCCGCTTTACGATGGTTCTCTATCGCTCGCTTCTTCAGCTCGAAGAGGCTCCGACCTCGCAACTTCTCATATACACCATCATTCACACCATCAAACTGCAGATAGACGACACTTGTGCCCGCAGATTCTATCGCACGGCAGTAGTCCGCGCTCTCCGCCATCCTCAACCCGTTCGTATCCACTTCCACATGCTCGAATCTCCGCCTCGCATATGCGATCAGTTCCGGCAGGTCGTCACGAATCGTGGGCTCGCCACCACTGAACTGTATACCCGCGGCATTCGTCGAAGCGAGTCTGTCTATGATCGCTTTTAGCTCTTCTGCTGTTGGTTCTTTATCTCCGTTACCGCAGCCTGCGAAACAGACCGGGCAGTTCAGATTGCAGCGCTGTGTAACATCCACGATACCGAGCACTGTGGATGATTCATGCCCGGGACAGAGCCCGCAGGCGAACGGGCAGTCGGGACTGGCATGCTGTGCTGTGGTATCACGAATATCCAGCGTCTCAAATCGCCGGTATAACTGATAATCAGACCAGAATAGGTCTTTGAAATCGCCATGTTCCGGACAGGTCTTCCGTATGTATACCGCACCATCTTCTTCGTACAGGCTCGCGCCTATCACACGATGGCATACCGGACAGATACTCTCCGTCGCTCTCAGGATCATTTACACCTATTTATATCTTCTCGTTCAAACAAATATATGCTACGCCGTATGCACGATGCGGAGATAAAGGAATTACTCACTCGTATCCGTGAGATAGAGCTAAAGACACGCGGACTGGTGGAAGGGCTCATAACCGGTGAGTATCATTCCATCTTCAGGGGTCGTGGCATAGAATTCTCAGAGGTGCGTGGCTATCTACCCGGTGATGATGTCCGCGCTATTGACTGGAACGTGACCGCGCGATTCAATGCACCGTTCGTCAAGGAGTACATAGAAGAACGTGACCTCTCTCTTTACATCGTATTTGACGCCTCTGCGAGTAACGATTTCGGCTACCGGCGCAGTAAGAAGGAAGTGGGCTACGATATCGCAGCTTCTATCATGTTCGCCGCATTACGTAATAATGACAATGTGGGGCTCTGCCTCTTCACTGATGTGGTGGAGAAATTCATACCGCCGCGTAAGGGGCGGAAGCACATACTCAGGCTGCTGCGTGAACTCATCTACTGTGAGCCGAAAAGCACAACTACCGATATTCGTACTGTTCTATCATTCCTCAATAATGTGGTTCGGAAGCGGAGTATAATATTCATCATATCGGACTTCATCTCCCCGGACTTTGAGCAGCCACTGAAACGATTGAGGACACGGCACGATGTGGTTCCGGTGTGTATAACAGACCCGCGTGAGTATGAGATACCGGATATAGGCTATGCCTGCATAGAAGACCCGGAGACCGGCGAGCAGATGCTACTCAATACTTCCGAGCGTTCGTTCCGTGCCCGATACCGCGAAGTTGTGAAGCAGAGGCATGAGGAACTGCGGGCAATGATGAAACGGCTGAGGCTGGACATGGTGGACGTGAGAACAGACGAGCCTTTCTATATACCACTCAGGAGGTTCTTCAAGCACCGTAAAAAGCGACTGAGTGGCTGATTATAGCTTCTTCTTCATCCACGATTTACCTGTTTCTATGCACGAGTGGTTCATCTTCGCATTTATCGCAGCCACGTTCTGGTCAGTCGTTGTGATAGTGGATAAGTTCGTGCTCACGCACCATATCAAAGATGCCGTCACATATCAGATCTTCCTCGCCATCGTTATGCTGCCGTTCCTGGTGGTGATGCTGCCGTTCATATCCTTCAATAGCCCACCTGTATTCATTCTGCTCACGGTCCTGCTCGGGATGATCCTGAGCTTGGTCTTTGTGCTTTACAACAGAGCACTGATTATAGAGGAGGCGTCGCGAGTGACACCGCTCCTCTTCATCTCGCCGCTGTTCGTGCTGCTGTTCTCGTTCTTATTCATCGGTGAGGAGCTCTCTCTGAAGCGGTATGCCGGTATACTGCTCATGATACTCAGTGCGATCACGGTCTCTTTACGTGGTATCGAACGCGGTCATTCACTATCGGTCTCACCGGCGCTGCTGATCATTCTCTTCCTCGATGTGATCACCGCGGGCAAGGATGTGATATCCAAGCTCATGCTCTATCATTTGGATTACCGCTCGTATCTGTTCTGGTTCATACTGGGTAACATCATCGGGAGACCGCTGTTGCTTCTCATACCGCATAGCGGTGAGAAGTTACTCACTATCATGAGAACATTGCCACCCAGGATTTTCCTGCTCTCTCTTATCAATACCGTTCTCGCATGGACTGGCTATATACTATATTTCAAGGCGATATCCATGACTTATGTATCGCTTGTCAGTGCGATACCGGCGTCACAGCCGTTCCTCGTGTTCATATTCGCCACCATACTCGGTGCATTCTATCCAGAACTGATAAAGGAGGATATAAACAGGAACACCATAGCCTTAAAAGGTATCGCAGTCGTATGCATAATCGCAGGTGCATACATGATTATTTCATAAATAATTCACGGGATCAAAACGAAAGTAGAGCCAGTATCCAGCACCATTTTCACCCTCCTTTTGTTATCCGCACCATATACAGTGACAAACAACACGATTCCAGGTGATTCGGGATCAAATCTGTGTTCCACCATGTTATCCGCTAA
>JAODGP010000087.1:4152-8905 GCA_025464345.1 Methanosarcinales archaeon
AAGTATCTTCTTCCAGAACCTCTACCAGCAACCACTCATCCGGGTATTGCTCCTCCAATTCCTTTATCGTCGCTATTCTAACCATGATTAAATAATAGCAAATGTGGCATAAATATATGAAGTTCAGTGGAATTGTGAGAGTTTCAGCTGTCTCGCCACGCAGACTTCGCCCGGTATCTCGACCGGGTATTGCCCGTTCAGACAGCCGATGCAGAGATTGCGTGTGCTTATCCCTATGGAATCTATCAGCCCCTCAAGGCTGAGATAGCCGATGGAATCGGCGTTCAGGAATCTGCATATCTCATCCATGCTCCTGCCTGATGCGAGCAGTTCCTCTCGTGTCGGCGTGTTGATACCGAGATAACATGGTGCGATTATTGGTGGACTGCCGATGCGCAGATGCACCTCCTTCGCACCCTTGTCCTTCAGGAAAGCGACTATCCGCCTTGATGTGGTACCCCTGACTATGCTGTCATCCACAAGTACAACCCGTTTACCTTCTATGTTCCGTCGCACAACGTTCAACTTCAATCTCACGGCGGTATCACGATACCGCCTCTCAGGCATTATGAACGTGCGACCTATGTACCTGTTCTTTATAAAGCCCTCCATATAATCCAGTCCAGAACGTTTCGCATAGCCGATGGCGAATGTTATGCCCGAATCAGGCACGGGCGAGACGACATCTGCATCCACTCCATGCTCCTCCGCCAGTCGCTCCCCTATCTTCAATCGCACATCATAGACCAGCCTGCCATCAAGTATCGAATCCGGTCTCGCGAAGTAGATATACTCGAATACGCAATGTGCGGTATTTACACCCCTATACAGCTGATAGCTCTCCAGTCTATTATCTGCTCGTGGTGCGCAGTTGACCATCAATACCTCACCCGGCTTAACGTCCCTTATCAGGCTGCCACCGACGGTGTCTATCGCACTGCTCTCCGAAGCGATTATATAGCCATCACGTAGCGTACCGAGGCACAGAGGTTTGATACCCAGCGGGTCTCTGACCGCTATAAGGCGCTTACCCATGAGGATGACGAGCGAATACGAGCCCACAACACGCTTCATCATCACCTTTATCGCTTCCACAGGGTCATGACGTACAAGCTCCTTAGCCAGTAGATGTGCTATCACCTCCGTATCGGTATCCGAGTGGAAGATTCTGCCCTCCCGCTGCAGTTCCTTCTTCAATTCCGCAGTGTTGACGAGATTGCCGTTATGTGCGATTGCAAATTGTCCTTTATGATAGTTTACGACAAGCGGTTCGGCATTCTCTATCCGTGATGCGCCCGTAGTGGAATATCGCACATGCCCGATCCCGATATTGCCCCTGAGTGAAGTCAACTTGCGGGGTGAGAACACCTCATAAACGAAGCCCATATCCTTTATCAGCAGTATCTCATCCTCCGCTTCGCTCCCCCGGCTGACGGCTATACCGGCAGACTCCTGACCGCGATGCTGAAGTGCATATAGCGCATAAAATATCGGCAGTGCTACGTTACCCTCAGCTATTGCTATACCAGCTATACCACATCCTTCACACATGATAACCAGTTGATGATAGGCTGCCATTAAAATATGAGCAAAGGGATTCCCTGCATCTTAAAAGCTCACCGGCTGTACATGCGTTACATGCCCATTCACGATACGCAGTGGTATCAACCTCGCCACGGGCGTATGCAGCATGCCAGCCCACGGGCACAGGCATAGCCGTGTACAGTTGCCTCCGCCACGCTTCAAGCAAAATACGACTCTTATGCATGAAATCCGCAGCGCAGATGACACGCCGCCCGGCATGCGAAGCGAGCCTGTCGAGCCAGCGTTCGCCCCGCTCTGACCTTAGCAGATGATGGTCGAGGATGAGTGTATCCACACCCCTTGCGAGTCGGAGTGCGTTATGCCATGCGGCATTACGCTGTTTCTGTGTGAGATAAGGCAGATATAGTGGTGGACCGGATGCGAGGACGATGGTCGGATGCCATGCGAGGATAGTGCCTATAACTCTGGAATCGAGCATCTGGATGTCCGATGCATGGACGAATACGCTTCTCCCCTCGTTTATACGTGTCATCATCACCATTCCGCCACGCTCGCCGCTCAGTCCGTGCGGGACCGGGTGTGAGAAACTCAAAAGACCGTCACTGCAACCCTCGGCGTTGCTCAGTTCATCATGCAGGGCAATGCGAAGTGCCTGCACACGGTGCAGCATGTGCTGTGATAGCCCCTCAGGTCCCTTAGCCCAGATATGGACATCATGATCATGACACAGATCGGCAACCCTTGTCGCCCGTAATTGAAACGGATTCGCATCAACAAGAGGGACGTGGTCGCCATGGAAATGACTGAAAACGATATCGGTGGCATCTGCTATCGCGTTCAGTATCCTCTGACGTACAACCTCGCCAACCGCGACCTGCAAGGGATGCGGTAGCAAGCCATGCCGGTTATACCCGAGTGCCACGCCCGGATCAATCACTATCTTCCGTTCGCCTGCCTCTACAACGCAGCTCAAACCGCGCACACCGAGCGATTCTGTACCCAGTATCTCAATTCGCATCTATCTGTACGACTCTACACTTTGAAGTTGGATAAAGAAATTATCAGTGGCATAGCTTAAATGATGGTATCCATTCATAATAAACTTTTCCATTCGCATCCATAAATTCAGCGCATGTGATTTCCCATCTGCACTGTTAAAGTCTTATTATGATGAATCTGGTACTGTCTCTTGTATCTGGATTTTGAGGATTCGGCTTTATTGACGCTAAAATACGATGAAGTACATGAAATTGCGAATCTATTTATGGAAATCACGGGCAAAGAGCCAATGATATAACCAGTATGTTGCTCCGGGCACCGGTAAGTAAATTCTTATCTCTACATGGGGCATAATAAACAACGAAGTGCCAGAAGCAGAAGATATAAGGAAGGTGCTGGTAATCGGCTCAGGTCCCATACAGATAGGTCAGGCTGCTGAGTTCGACTTCTCGGGCTCGCAGGCGTGCCGTGCTTTGCGTGAAGAGGGTGTGGAAGTGGTGCTCGTGAATTCCAATCCAGCGACGATAATGACCGATTTTGAGATGGCTGATATTATATACATAGAGCCACTGGTGGCGGAAGTGGTAGCGAAGATAGTGGAGCGAGAGAAGCCCGATGGCATACTTGCGGGTCTCGGCGGGCAGACGGCATTAAACCTGACTGCGGAACTGGCTGAACAGGGCGTTCTATCTCAACATGGTGTGAAGATACTCGGTACACCCTTAGAGGCGATATACAATGCTGAGGAACGTGAACGGTTCAAACAGATGATGGAACGCATAAATGAGCCCATACCGCGTGGTGTAACGGTGAATTCGGTGGAAGAAGCGGAAGATGTCGCAGCCGAACTGGGTTTACCGCTCATAATTCGCCCGTCCTACACGCTCGGTGGCACAGGTGGCGGCATAGCTACCACAATCGAGGAATTGCGTGAGCAGGTGGCTTACGGACTACAAGCCTCACGGATACACCAGGTTCTTGTGGAGGAGAGTGTCATCGGCTGGAAGGAGATAGAGTATGAAGTGATGCGTGATTCAAGAGATACGTGCATCACAATCTGCAATATGGAGAACATAGACCCGATGGGAATTCATACCGGTGAATCCATCGTGGTCACGCCATCACAGACGTTAACCGATGAGGAGCATCAGATGTTGCGTACCGCTGCGATAAAGATCATACGGACATTGAAGGTAGAAGGCGGCTGTAATATCCAGTTCGCACTGAAAGAAGGTGAATATCGCGTAATAGAGGTCAATCCGCGTGTGTCAAGGTCGTCCGCACTTGCATCAAAAGCGACGGGGTATCCAATAGCGCGAGTCGCGGCGAAGATAGCGATCGGGCTATGCCTGGACGAGATAAGGAACGATGTGACAGGAGAGACGCCTGCGAGTTTCGAGCCCGCGATAGATTACGTGGTGGTGAAGATACCGAGATGGGCATTCGATAAGTTCCCGGATGCCGACCGGAGATTGACGACCTCAATGAAGAGCACGGGCGAGGTGATGGCGATAGGTCGGACATTTGAGGAGGCGTTACAGAAAGCTGTACGCTCGCTTGATATAGACAAAGCGCTCGGGCTCGGCTATGAGGACTGGAGCATTGCCAGACTGAGGCATGGATTACAGATCGCTACGGATGAGCGCATATTCGTGCTATATGAGGCATTGAGGCGTGGTATTGATGTGGACGAGATAGCGAGGTTGAGCGGTATAGACCCGTTCTTCATCAATAAGATAGCGAAGTTAGTGCGGATGGAGCAGAAGCTGAAGGATAGCTTAGACGCTGAGATATTGCGAGAAGCGAAACGGATGGGCTTCACGGATGCGCAGATAGCGCGTTTAGCGGGTCGAAGCCGGGAAGAGATAAACGAGCTGCGGAAGGCGAAGGGGATAGTACCGACATACAAGATGGTGGATACGTGCGCGGCGGAATTCGAAGCCAGGACGCCTTATTTCTATTCCACTTATGAGACGGAATGCGAATTGAAGCCTTCATCGAGGAAGAAGGTACTGATCATCGGTGCCGGTCCCATACGGATAGGACAGGGTATCGAGTTTGATTACTGCACGGTGCATGCGGTGAAGGCACTAAAAGATGCGGGTATAGAAGCGCATATCATAAATAACAACCCTGAGACCGTATCTACCGATTATGACACCTCGGATAGGCTGTTCTTCGAGCCACTCACACTTGAAGATGTGATGAA
>JAODGP010000088.1 GCA_025464345.1 Methanosarcinales archaeon
TCTATCTCGTCGAAGAATATCACACCATAATCGTTCTCACCCTCCTCCAGCTTCTCATTCGCCATCTTGAAGACCATACGGACATTCCGCTCAGACTCCCCGAGCCACATACTGAAGAGCTCACCGGCTCCCACCTTCACGAATTCGCAGTTTGGCAGTGCCGATGCCAGTGCCTTCGCACACATCGTCTTACCGCACCCCGGAGGACCATACATGAGTATCCGCCGTGAACGCTCACCATATCTCAAATAATCATCAGGATTAAGCATCGGGAGTATGATACTGTTTATCAGCTCCTGTTTCACCTCCTTCAATCCACCGATATCGTTGAAACTCACACCCGGATTCTTCGTTATCTCATAGCGTGTGAATTCCTTCGTCCTGTAGCTCTTCTGTATATCATAAGTGCCGGGAAGCAGTCCAACCTTCATACCATCCTTCAGTTCCAACCCGTCATCCTCACGCAATCGCTTGTAGATCTTACCGCGACCCTTGCCCGTGGATATCTCGCATATCCAGCCACCATCATCATCCCTTCGCAGCTCCTCTATCTCGCCCACTTCCAGATCCACCATCCGGTCATAGACCCTGGTGATACCGATAGTGAACCCGCTTGGATTGTTCTTATCAGGGATACGCCCTATAAATACATATTTGCCCACCTCCAGGCGCTCTATCTCCTCATCGGTTAACGTGCCATAGGGTAAAGCCTTTAATGCACCATTCAAATTCACAATTGCACCCTCTTCAAGCTTCTCTACCACGAATCCGCAATCTAAGGGTGGCGACCTCGATTTAGAAACGAGCCTCTCCAGATCCTCCTTGTACGCCTCCGTCTCCTCGTACTTACGCCTCAGCCGCCGGTACTCGCTCTCCAGCCGCTCATACTCGTATCTTGGAATATAATCCTCCCTCTCCATACTAACCCCATTTATCCTTTATGTTATGGATTTATAAAAAAGAATCGTCCTCTTACACTTTTATATAATTATACTATTCTATATATAGACATAAAGAGGGCAAAGATATGAAAGAAGAGAAGCGAAAGATTCAATTGACCGGCGGTTCCACATTCACGATCTCGCTGCCCATAAAATGGGCGAGGGATGCTGGTCTGAAGCCGGGTGATGAGCTCATCATTATTCAGCGCGGTGATAAATCACTCCAGATTACACCTGTGAAGGCGAAGAAGGAACAGCTGAATTGTGCGGAGTTTACCCTCTTAGAGCACGAGGATTTCGAGGGTAACTTCCGATTCCTCATCGCTTATTACCTCGTTGGCTATGACATGGTGAGGCTTATGTCCCCGGGAGGATTCAGTGCAGAAGAGAGGAAATGGATAAAGGAGGAAGTGAGGAGGCGATTGATCGGTATGGAAGTTGTGGGAGAATCAGCACATGAGATAATACTGAAGAGCTTTCTTAAGTATGAAGATTTCACACTCCAGGATGCCATTCGAAGTATGTCGAAGATAATAGCCTCGATGCTCGGTGATGCGATCTCCTCGATCCGTAAGAAGGATAACAATCTCGCAGAAGACATAGTAGAGCGAGACGATGAGATAGACAGATTTTATTTACTCATTGTGCGGCAGCTTAAAGCTGCAATGAGTGATCCTGAACTGGCGAAGAAGATAGGTGTGGATCGACGCCGGGAGAGTCTGGGATATCGGATAATAGTGAAGAGTATGGAGCGTATAGGCGATCATGTGGAGAATATAGCAAAGAACTCGACGAAGGTGGTGGTGCCGGACGAGAGCATAAAACGCATAGAACATATCGGTCACAGTATAAGAGAGCTCTTCGAGAAGACACTGGACGCATTAGCGGGTATGGACATAAATAAAGCGAATGAGGTGATAAAAGATGCAAAAAGATTTAGTGAGGCGTCAGAGGCTTTAAGTGAGCAATTGGTGAGTGAAGAGCGAGGTAACACCGATAAGGTGCACGCACTCTATGTGTTGCAGAGTCTGGAGCGGATAGGGAAATACTGTGAGGATATAGCGGAAGTGACGATAAATATGGGTATAAGGGGCGCAGAAGAGTAAAAAACCGGTTGTGAGGTTTTATAAGCGGCAAAGCTAAAGCTGGATAGAAATGAGCCATCTGTATTTCGGTGGTGTGGATGTGGTCGACCTGGCGGCGGAGTATGGCACTCCACTCTACATAACGGACGAGAACATGCTGATAGCCAATTTCAGGCGTTACAAAGATGCTTTTGATGGTTATTACGATACCGATATATACTATGCAGTGAAGGCGAACGGTAACTTAGCGATACTGAAGCTGCTGGCACGTGAAGGTGCGGGTGCTGATGTATTCTCAACGGGTGAACTCCATCTTGCGAGGCTTGCGGGCATAGAAACCGATAAGATACTGTTTAATGGCAATTCCAAGAGTGATGATGACTTAATTGCAGCGGTGGAATCGGGAGTGAAGGTCTCGGTCGATTCGCCCGACGAACTGGATGCACTGGCTTCGGTGGCTGAGCAGCTCGGCAAAGAAACAGGGATTGCCATACGTGTGAATCCAGAAGTCTCGCCCGATGTGAATCCCAAGATAGCCACCGGGCTGAAAGAATCAAAATTTGGTATCCCATACACTGAGGTGGTTGAGCTATGCAAAAGAGCGAAAAATATGCGGAACATATCACTCCTGGGCTTGCATTGCCATATCGGCTCGCAGATACTGGATGTGAGTGTCTTCAGATATGCAGCGGATAAGATGCTGGAACTCGTTACGAGCCTGCATGAGAGCGGTATAGAGCTCGAGTTCGTGGACCTCGGCGGCGGGCTCGGAATAGCATACCGCCCGGGCGAGATAGCACCCACGCCCGCAGAGCTTCGTGATGCGATTCTGCCTGTATTCAAACGTGCGGAGATAGCACCTCCAAAGTTGATACTGGAGCCTGGCAGGTCTATTGTAGGACCCGCATCCATACTCCTGTGCCGTGTTAACGCGGTTAAGCACGCGTACAGGAATTTCGTGGCGGTAGATGCGGGCTTCAATCTCCTGATAAGACCCGCAATGTACGATGCATACCATGAGGTGGTGGTGGCGAACCGTTATGATGAGCCTGGTTCAGAAGTGTACACGGTGGTCGGACCCATATGTGAATCAGGTGATATAATTGCCCGTGACAGGCTACTGCCCGAGGTGAGGAGGGGTGATCTGATAGCGATATTTGATACGGGTGCTTATGGATTCTCAATGAGCTCACAGTATAATGGGCGTCCGAGATGTGCTGAGGTGCTGGTAAAGGACGGGCATGTTGACCTGATAAGGGAGAGGGAGAGTCTTGATGATATTATACGCAACCAGAAGATACCGGAGAGGTTGATGCAGGCATGAGGATAGGCATTCTCGGTCCCGCAGGGACGTTCTCGGAGATGGCGGCATTGAAATGGCTGAGTGGCAGGGATGCGGAGATTCGATACTACGATACCATAGTGGATGTCTCGGAAGGCATACAGAACGATGATGTGGATTACGGTATAGTGCCGATAGAGAACTCACTGGAAGGCTCAGTTGGCGAGACTCTGGATGTCCTTGCCTCCGATAATGCGGGAATGCAGATGGTGGGTGAGGTCCTGGTGCCGATAAAGATATGCCTGCTGGCATCGAGCCATGATTTTGATAGGATCAGGAGAGTGGTCTCGCATCCTCATGCTCTGGCGCAGTGCAGGCAGTTCCTGCGTGCACGATGCCGTGGTAAGGAGATAAAAGCAGTGGATAGCACCGCAGTTGCGGCTAAACTGGCATCTGCATCGGGCGATACAGCGGCACTGGCGTCAGAGACCGCAGCGGATGTTTATCACCTCAATATCGTGGAGGAGGATGTGCAGGATTGTGAGAGTGTGACGAGGTTCGTGGTGCTCTCCTCCAATAACCGTGCTCGACCCGCTGCCACAGGGCATGATAAAACTTCAATATTGATATATCTCAAGGACCGTCCGGGGGCGTTATACGATGTCCTGGGTGAATTCGCCAGGCGTGGTATAAACCTCACCAAGATAGAGTCTCGACCGTCAAAGCGGGCTATTGGCGATTACATGTTCCACATAGATTGCGAGGGTCACGTAGAAGACACAGAGATAAAGGAGGCATTAAATGGTGTGAAGAAGCAAGTGACGATGCTTAGGATTCTCGGTTCCTATCCAAAGGCTGCGATGGACTGAACTGAGGCTGTCGGAGTCCTCCTGTTGCGTTGAATGACGATTCCTGGATTATCTGCGGATAAGCACTGCACCCCTGCGGTGTTATCATGTTACCTCCTTCAATAGCTCGTATTCCGCTCGTGTACGCACAAACAGGTGTACATTACCCAGGGCTATATTACGCAATCCAGCATCCTTCGCAGCATTATATGCCTCTATCATCTGCCCCAAATTGGGTACCGGGACATCCTTCATTCTGTACTCCGGGAAGAAAGCGAGAATGGTAAACGGTATGCTATCGTCAGCGGCTGCAATGATGCGTGCGATCTGCGCTATCTGGTCTGTCTCAACCCAGCCAGGTATGAAGAGTGATGCTATCTCAAGAGTGAATCCACGCTCTCTTATCTCTGCCGGCAGCTTCAAAATTCGCGAGTTTGATACGCCGGTTAGCCTGCGATGCACTTTATCATCAAACGCCTTAATATCAAGCCAGAATGAGTCTACACCAGCCTGCTGATACACATCCAGATTGGCAGGCGTGAGTCCATAGCCGTTTGTCTCCATGAGTATCCATATGCGGCTATTCAGCTCTTTAATCTTCTCCGCCGTCCTGACATAGAAATCAGGCAGGCATAAGAGGTCGCCACCGGTGAAGGATACGATGTTGCGGGCGGGACCCCAGCCCTGTTCACTGTATACGATCCTATCGGGTGTGAGTATTCCGGGGCAGGATTCACTCCTGACTCCTCGGAGGATGCAACTGCCACAGGACCCACAGAGCTCATGGGCATGCCAGCTCGTGGCGTGTTCTCGACTCACAAACGTTATTTTATAACTCTCCATGTATCGCGCCACTTCCGCTGCTATGTCGTCGGGTGAGAGCCACTCACCCGCAGCATTCTGCGTGAATCGCCATGAATGGCATTTCTTACAGCCCAGGTTGCAGCCCGACTGGTAGATGGAGAGGTAATGCTCCGGTCTTGAGAGGATGATGGAACTGATGAGCCGGTAGGGCACACCATCTTTATACCGTAGCGTAATTTCGCATGCCCTGCCATTTCTACCCGTTGCGAAATCATACACCGTACAGTTCCCGGGCTCAAATCCCTGCTTCACGAGCTCGCAGTCCATATTATCATATTAAAATTCAATCTGCCCTCTCGCTTAAATTATGTTTTATGGGATACAGAATGATCGTATATGAAACTCCTGAGGAAGCGATTGAAGCGTAGAGGCAGCCATCAAACAGGCGAGATAGCCGTGATGCCCGAATCGGCAGACGACCTCTGGCATCTGAGGCACGTGATAGAGCCCGGAGATGTTGTGTATTCCACCACATATCGCCGTGTGGAGGGAGCAGCCGACAAAATCAGACCGGATAAGACCGAGAAGAGGCGTGTCCGGCTGGGTATCCGTGTGGATGGTGTGGAATTCCACAAATTCTCGCACCGATTGCGTGTGAAGGGCGTGATAGAGACAGGTCCTGAGGCGGGTTCCTATCACACATTCAATATCGAGCCAGAGATAGAGCTATCAATCATCAAGAGCAGATGGAAGGCACACCAGCTTGAACGGCTGAGAGAAGCCGAACGTGCTGCGAATAGAGCACCCATAATTATCCTGACGATAGAAGCGTGTGAGGCTGTTGCAGGTATAGCACGCCAGTATGGCGTGGATGAGCTGTTCTCGATACGATACAGCTCAGGCAAAGCCAGCGGTAGCGATTCAACCATGAAAGAATTCTTCAATGACGTATTGAACCAGTTGCATCAGGCTTATTATTCAAATGCCTGTGAGGCACTCATCATTGCGGGTCCGGGATTCATAAAGAGCGATTTCTACGCATTCATCCGTGCGAAATCGCCTGAGCTGCACAGGCGAGCGGTGGTAGAACAGGCGTCATCAACGGGCATTCCCGGCTTCTTAGAGGTGCTGAAACGAGGAGCTGTGGCGAGGTTGCGAGCTGTTGAGCGACTGTCGAGGGAAGTGAAGTTACTGGAAGAATTGATGGCTGAGATAAGTCGTGAAGAAGGCGGTCTGGCAGTATATGGAGAAGAAGCGGTGCGAAAGGCTATGCAGTATGGTGCGATAGAGCGGTTGCTTGTATGCGATGATATGCTCATGGCGGAGAGTAGCGACAGGATAGAGGAGCTGCTAAGGGGTGTAGAACGGATGGGCGGTAACATTGTGGTCTTCAGTACCGAGTTCGAGCCCGGTAAGCGGTTGAAAGCACTCGGTGGAATCGCCGCACTGTTAAGGTTCAAACTCCAGTAACATTTATTAGTGAGCAGGAGATAATCATAGACCATGACCGGGGAAGTGGTAAAAGCACTGATTGTACTTACACCTGCCGAATCCAAGCGATTGATAGCAAAAGGAGTGAGGAATCTGGAAGAGGTCAGGCGGGCATTGAAGCAGGGCATCATCATAGTCGGGCTGGGAACCACCAATGCGTACGTGGCGGAAGAGCTACTGGCTGCACTATCGAGCAAAGAGAAGATAGATAAGAGTAGATACGCAGCCGGCACGGTAACACCCGGTGGCACTTCCATAATACCGAAGGAGGAGCGTGGCAGAGAACTGATACTGAAGAATGGCGAGGTGATTGACGCGACCGTAGAAGAGGTCGTGGATGAGCTATCCGCAGATGATGTATTCATAAAAGGTGCGAATGCACTGGATGCGACCGGAACTGCGGGCATACTCATGGCGAACACCGCTGGCGGCACGATAGGTATTGCATTAGGGCGAATAATGGCTCGGGGTGTCAACTTCATCATACCGGTTGGCATTGAGAAGACCATACCATATTCAGTTACAGAAGCAGCGAGACGCGTCGGCATAGAGAGGTTCTACCATTCAATGGGCAAGCCAGTGGGCTTGATGCCCGTATACGGCAGGGTGGTCACGGAGATTGAAGCATTGAAGATACTGGGTGCGAGCGATGCGTTCCCGATAGGTGCAGGCGGTGTGGATGGCGGTGAGGGTTCTGCAATCATCTGTGTTGAGTGCTCTGCCGAGCATATGGACGATTTGATGCGTCAGGTATCGGAGATAAAAGGCGAACCAGCATTGAAACTGGTTAAAGTCACGTGAGACTATAAGCAGCCAGTGAATGGAAAATATTTATAAGAGGAGAAAATATGATGAAATAAGATGAAAATCGAAGCATTTACCATAAAAAACTATCGGAGTATCAAAGAGCTTAAGATCGAGAATTTGAACCCGGTTAATGTATTTTTCGGTAAAAACAATGTGGGTAAGTCAAATATACTCCGGGGATTACATCTGGCTTTTTTCTGTCTTAAAAACGATGAAATATTTTTGCCTGACACGATGTTCTACAACAGGAATATATACAAACCAATTGAAATCACGATTGACCTGACTCTGGAGGAGGATTTTTACGATGCAGATGAAGCTACTAATCTACTTAGAGAGAGAATAGAGGATATTAGCTCGGTGGTTACCGAAGAAGAGATTTTCAGGGATATAAAAATAGAGGAGTTTATCAGGCAGTCAAAATCATTCAAACCGCTAAAGAAGTTGCGTTTAAACGTGTATCTGAATTATAACGAGGAAACAAGCGATATTAGAGTTTCAATCAAAGATTTCGACTCTGATTACGAGTTTGATTATGGGAAATACAAAATTTTATATAAACGGTTAGAGAGGAGTATCAAGGAAAAAATAAGAGAGGAAGAGGAAAGAGCTTTTGAATCTTTTTTATCTCAATTGTCTCTTTTAGGACTCGATACGAAGATACTTTCTCCCACTTTCTTCAGACGTCGCTTTCGTGATACAGAATACTACGACTTCTTACGATATTCCACCGGACTAAAGGAAATAAAAGACCCAAATAAAAGGAGAGAGGCTTTATCCCTATTTGAACGATATAAAGAGATGCTTCGAGAACCAAGAGATAGATTGATAGAGCCTTTTTCAAAGACTTTCAGCATAGTAAAGGACTACTTTGAGAAGATATCCGAGAATTTCATATTGATTCCAAATAAGGAATATTTTTCAAAGGGTCCTTTCGTTGAAAAAGGCGGGGAACAAATAGAAATCTTTGATATCAATAGATTTTA
>JAODGP010000089.1 GCA_025464345.1 Methanosarcinales archaeon
TGACCTCCTTTTCCAGTATCATCAAATGCTTCTTTATTTTTTCATCACCGACTGGGCATACCCACCACCGCAACTATCATGACAGTATATACGCGATCAGTATAGCAATGATACCGCCGGATAACGTCGCCATGATATTCACATGGTGCTTGTTCAATCTGAGCGGATACCTGTCTTCTACCGTTGCACCAAGAATGCTATCAACGATACCGCCGGAGAACCCCGAGATGAGGCATATGGGGAATAATAGCATATCAAAGCGTAGGGTGAGCGCTACAGCCGATATCAAAGCGGAGCCGAGCACAGAAGCGCCGAGCCCGGGCAAACTGACACCACCATTCGTACCCACCGGCACCTTCCTCAGTGTGGTTATCAACCTCGGATTACCCTCCGCCTGCCCTATCTCGGTTGAGAACGTATCTGCACAGGCAGTAGCGACGGCGCCGGAGAAGCCGACTAAAAAAGAAGTATCATGTGTGATGCCGAAGACAATGGCAAATATAGCCGGAGATAGCCCGTTGCCTGCCACATTATTTATGTCACGCATACCCTTATTCGATTCCGCGACGCCAAGGGCTTCCTTATCTTCGTATTTATACTTCGTGACGATATTGCCCGAAATGAAGAATGCGAGTAACATGAGCAGCCCGGAACAGGCATATCGCAATCCGAGTGTTAATACGATAACGGCACCAAGTATGAGAGTGCCAAGTAGAGCGCTGGTGTTTAGCTTCCGCCGCACGTACGCATATATTACCGCAGACAGGGCTATAAGAGCTGTAATTACAGTTGTGAGCAGCATAAAATCAAGTTGAAGCTCCTAATATATAAGTTGTTGTATATGATTCATAGACCATTTTCGCGAGATAGCCTGAGCTAACACGGAGGTCGCACCACGTCTTGAAATAAGCGATTGTGATTACAGGCGATGAGGATAGTTCCTTTCAGTCTATTCTCAGGCGTCTTGTAGTAGCACCTGCTTCTCCGGGGCTACTGAACTTCTTCCATTATACACATACTATAACTTTTCTATTTACATTTCTATTTAGTGGTGATCAAGATGGTTGAGGGGCTACCGGAGCAGGGCAAGATATGGTATAATGGCAGGCTTGTAGCCTGGGATGAAGCGAAGGTGCACGTGCTTGCACATGGTCTCCATTATGGCTCGGGTGTATTTGAGGGCATAAGGTGCTATGCGACCGATAAAGGCTCGTTCATATTCAGATTGAGCGATCACATAGCCAGATTATATCGGTCTGCCGAGCTATACAGGATGGAGATACCCTATACCAGGGACGAACTGATCAGAGCGATAAAGGATACAATCAGGGCTAATGGACTGGATGCGTGCTATATACGCCCAATAGCATTCTATGGCTTTCATCATCTGGGCGTGAATCCAGAAGGCTGCCCCGTGGATTGCGCTATTGCGGTATGGCGCTGGGGCACTTATCTGGGCAAGGAGGCACTGGAGAAGGGCATAAGGTGCACATTCTCTTCATGGCGCAGAATAGATCCGAACACATTACCGGTAACTGCGAAAGCTACCGGGCATTATCTGAATTCGTTGCTCGCTGTGCTGGAGGCTAAGGAGCGTGGCTTCGATGAGGCGATAATGCTCGATAATCGTGGCTACGTGGCGGAAGGACCCGGAGAGAATATATTTGCAGTTAAAGATGGCTTGATCTATACGCCCGCAATCGAATCTTCTATCCTGCCGGGTATCACCCGCGCTTCCGTAATCGAACTTGCCCGGGATATGGGTTATGAGGTGCAGGAGAAGCGGGTGAGACGTGAGGAACTGCTGGATGCCGATGAAGTATTCTTCACGGGCACAGCGGCTGAGGTATCGGCGATAAGAGAGATAGACGGGGTTATGATAGGCGAAGGTAAGCGTGGCAAAATAACGGGAGAGATACAGAACAGGTTCTTTGATGTCGTGAATGCCCGGGACGAGCGCTACATGAGATGGCTCGAGCCGGTGTGATGTTCAACGTACCACGTCCACCCGTGTCTTTGAGCCCTTATTTGCGTGGAGACGAAGTCCGATATCATTCAGATATCGAGCGGAATGAGTGTTCTTACCATGGATCAACAGCTCCACCAGATCTTCTACTTCATCTATGTCCACGCTCATGAAGAACGAATCATGCACGCCACAGCTCATATTGCATAGCAATGCTCGCTCTAAATGCGCAATGCAACTGATACCATAGTAAGACACAGAGAATAGCGAAGGTTTACGCAGGAGCATAGCGTTTGTACCTCCTCGCCTGCCCGGTGAAACAATCACATCCTCATTGCGATTTATCATCTCGTTTATGCTCTCAGGTGTTACCAGGGGTATATCCGCCATTATTATCAAGACCGGCTGATCCTGCACGGATATTGCTGTATTCAGTGCGTCATTTAAATCTCTATCATCGTACCTCACTTCTATATCCCTGACCTTTAATTCCTCTACAAATCCACCGCCGGTCGCCAGTATCTCAATCCTGTCTATCATGGATCTCGATAGCGCTGTCAGAACATCTTTCAGCATCATCAGTGCGAGCTTCTCACGCTCTTCCAGTGTCAGTAACCGCTTCAGCCTTGACTTCGCGCCCGCCCTCTTGAACGGTACGATCGCCTTCAACTCTGCTGCTGCTTCAATTCTGACACCAGCGATTCGAACTTATCGCGCATTATCCTCGCCGCCTCTGTCACTATCTCATCCACGGGTAGCGAGCCATCGCTCTCAACGGTGAACAGAAAAGCTTTCTGCTGTGCTGTATCGCCCGGCAACTCCTTGAAAGTACAGATGGTCACGGGTTGCCATTTCGCATGATCTCGCCCTCTACCCAGCCTCGCAATGGCTTCAAGTGATATCCTCTGCCTCGCCACGGTCCTTATACCACTGATCTCCTGCTCGGTTGACACCAGCTTTACTATCGGTATGTTCCCTAACGCAGGCTCTACGTTCGGATCAGATGAAATCAGCTCCTTTGAGTATACCACCGTGTAACCAATACGTTCGGGACTCTCTGCTTTCAATGTCAGTGATATAGCATCATCTTCGCTATACTCGTGTATGTCCGTGGCTTTTAGCGGTATCAAGCCCAGCCTCAGTGCTAACTGCTCGTCATACAGTAAAGATGTGTTCTCATATATGTTCACCTCATCAATGGCGAGCTTGGGCACCTCCGCAATCATCGCACGTCTCAGCGCGTTCACAAACCGAACCTTCACACCAGATACGACAAACCTGACTTCGTTATCCTTTTGATACTCCTTCTTTATTTCCATTGTTCATACGCGCCTGCCCCGCTTGCCACCCGGTCGTCTTGTACCATCATGCGGCACGGGTGTGACGTCTTCTATCCTGCCTATCCGCAATCCAGCGCGAGCAAAAGCTCTTATTGCCGCCTGCGCGCCTGGAGCGGGTGTTCGCGTTTTACGACCCGAAGCAGCCTTCACCTTTACGTGTATCCCGATGATGCCGCGATCCTTCAGTTTGTCTGCGAGCTGTGACGCCATGAGCATCGCGGTGTACGGTGAACTCTCATCCCGATCTGCCTTTGCTATCATACCACCAGAGGCTCGCGCTATCGTCTCCGCGCCCGTCATGTCTGTTATCGTGATGATTGTATTGTTAAAAGAAGAATAGATGTGAGCAACCGCCCATTTTCCTTCCTCATCTGGCATGGTTCATCAAGCCTCCCGGTTATAAAAATCGATTCCGTGCTCCTCATCTACACTGACTATGTAGGACGGGATGGTAATCCTCCGGTTGTTCACAGCGATATGCCCGTGAACGATGAGCTGCCTGGCGTGTTTGAGTGAATTAGCCAGCCCTTTCTTATACACCTGCGTCTGCAATCGCCGTTCAAGTAGATGTTCCACATCCAGTGCGAGCACATCCTCCAGCTTACCTGTATTGTCCAGCATGCCCCGTCGTTTGAGACTGGCAAGTATCTCTTCCTTCTTCCTTATCGTGTGTGCTGAAGGTTTCATGCCCGCGATCTCCGCAAGGATGTTCCTCACTTCTCGTCTGTACTTCTTTATCATACTCAGTGCCTTCCATATCTCTCGCTTGTTCTTCAGCCCATATTTCTCAGCCAGCTCTCGCTCCTCTTTTATACGCTGCAACACCCATGGTCGTCTCGGTCGTTCGTACTTCTTCTTATTTCGTCTTGGATGCCCCACCTTTACCACCTCCGGCACGTGCCAGTGTCTTCTTCCTGATTACACCCACAACCATGCCCTTACGACCCGTGGACCTGGTACGTTGACCCCGTACTTTCAAGCCCCGCTCGTGCCTTATACCGCGATATGACCTTATCTTGCGTAATAAATTCAGGTCGTCCCTGAACTTGAGCATCAGGTCTGAACCCATTATATGTTTATCCTCACCGGTGAGCAGATCCCTGCGCCGGTTCAGCATCCACCACGGTAATCGCTTCTCAGCGCCACTTATAGCCACCTTTAATCGCTCTATCTCATCGTCTGAGAGCTCACCCATCTTCTTGCGCGGGTCTATGCCCGCAGTTGCCACTATCGTCTGTGCAACTCTGCGTCCTATACCCTTTATACCACAGAGTGAGTATGGTACCAGCCTCTTACCCTCGAGGTCGGTATCCAGGATTCTAACTATATGCCTGAATTCCCCATTACTCTTATCCATTGCTGCTTCTACCTCTTTATTTTTAAATAATAAATATTTAAATCAAAATAAAATGGGACACGTTCGTGTAAATGTGCACATTAAGAACGAAGCGGAGCTGAAAGATATTTTGGTTGATACCGGAGCCACATATACTGTATTGCCTTTAGAACGGATCGAAGAAGCAGGTGCCGTAAAGATCCCACCCTATGAGATGGATGTTGAACTTGGAGATGGGAGAACGGTGAGAGCTTCGATTTATGCCGCTTCGATAAGGATAGAAGACCGTGAGGGTCCTGCAATAATTTTAGCATTTGAAGGTGCGAAGGAAGTTATCGGCGTTCAAACACTTGAATCTCTTGGCTTAAAGGTAGACACATCAACTAATAGACTCGAACCCACAAGACCATGTGGTATTGCCTATTTTTACTTTTTTATCACAGATGATGAACGA
>JAODGP010000090.1 GCA_025464345.1 Methanosarcinales archaeon
GGCATCTCGTTACCGCCGAATGCGAGTGCGTAGTCCTGCCCGCCATACACGCCCGAAGCATATTCAACGCCCCTTGCCAGAGCACGATAGAAATCGGTTGGCATACTCACTATCCTCTTTATCGCTTCACAATAGCCATGCACATCGCCCCACCGTAGCTCAACACCGTCTGTATGCTCGTCTGTTATCAGTCCACGTGCGTACGCCTCCGTCGCCCATGCCAGTATCACTCCTGTGCTTATCACGTCCATGCCAATCCTGTCAATCACATCAATCAATCGGAGGCAATCCTCCGGTTTATTCATCCCAAGCATAAATCCGGTTGCGTAAATCGGCTCGTTGTCGTATGGTATGGTCGTGGTCTTGAAATAATAACCAGGCTCATAAAGCTCACGGAGCGATGCCAGATGAATGCAGCCGACCGGGCAGTGTGCACACGATACACGCCTGGCAAGCAACTTCTCTGCGAAGTTCTCGCCCGATAGTTCACGTGCCAACTCATCCGGTGGACTGCCCGATTCAAGGTTCTTGTAGGTCATGCCACCGAGCTTAGCCAGGCTGTAAATCTTGCCTGAAGTGCCCAGGTCATGGTACTTCTCCATTGCATCGGTCTTTACCACAAGATCCTGTATCTCATCATAGACTGACTTGTATGCTTTTCTCGTATCACCAGGTATTTCCACGCTCTTGTCCGCGGATATGACCAGCGCTTTCAATCGTTTCGCACCCATGACGGCACCCAGCCCGAGCCGTCCAAAATGACGATACGTCTCGGAGACCGCACATGCGTACCGCACGAGCCGCTCCCCTGCACGCCCGATCCGTATAATGGTTCTCATGCCCGCGCCAGGCTCCACTTCACGCAGTATCCTGCCAACAGTCTCAGAATCCACACCCCAGATCGAAGAAGCATCTTTGAACCTGACATCATCACCATGTATCGCCAGATATACCGGTATATCGCTCTTACCACGGATAACAATTGCGCCGTAACCAGCAAGCCTTATAGCAATTGCACTCCTGCCACCGCAGTGGCTCTCACCGAGATTCGATGTTAAAGGCGACTTGAACATGGCTACGGTCTTGGAAGCTGCGGGATAAAGTGCTGATATGGTACCCACTGCGAGTATTATGGGATTAGCACCACTTAAGGGGTCCACTCCCTCAGGACACTCCTCAGCCAGGAGTTTTATCGCAACACCTGTGCCACCGATATACGCGTCGAACAGATCACTTCTCTCCTCTATTCTTGTGCTCTTCCTGTCCAGGTCTATATAGAGAACACGACTCAGTTTCACATTCATGGTTATACTCTTACCTTTATAATATTTAACAAATAAGAGGCAGCATGGAAGGAGGGATATGAGAATCGTCATAACAGGTGGTGCGGGTTTTATAGGCTCGAATCTCGCAGAGGAGCTTGCTTCAGGAGCAGGTGAGTATAAGAAAAACAAAAGGAATGCGGTTGAGGAGGTTTGTGTGGTGGATGACTTATCCACAGGCAGATTAGAGAATCTTGCGGGTATCGAAGGCATAAAGTTCATCAAGGGCAGTATAACGGATTTGCAACTGCTGAGAACGGCTTTTAGGGATGCGGATTTCGTATTCCATCTGGCAGCGCTGCCGAGCGTGCAGCGAAGCATTGAAGATCCCGTGTATACAAACGAGGTAAACATAAAAGGAACATTGAACGTACTCATAGCAGCCCGTGACGCAGGTGTAAAGAAGGTGATTTATGCCTCTTCGAGCTCTGTATACGGAGATACGCCGGAACTGCCGAAACGAGAAGAGATGACCCTGAACCCGCTGTCGCCCTATGCGGTGACGAAGCTTGTGGGCGAGTACTACTGTAAAGTTTTTAATGATGTCTATGGCTTGAATACCATTTCACTCAGATATTTCAATGTCTATGGACCCAGGCAGGACCCTCGCTCAGAATATGCAGCGGTCATTCCCAGGTTTGTGACACGGGTGTTGAGGGGTGAGCCCCTTATCATCTACGGCGATGGTGAGCAGACGCGGGACTTCACCTTCGTTAAAGATGTGGTGAGGGCGAACATTCTTGCCATGGAGAGCGATGCAACCGGGGTTTATAATATCGCTTCGGGTAGAAGGACAAGCATACGAGAACTTGCCAGGCTCATAATGAGATTGACAGGCAGGGATCCGGGAGTTGTTTTTGATAAGCCGAGGCGTGGAGATGTGAGGCACTCCATCGCTGATATATCCAGGGCAGGTGCGAGCATAGGCTATAAGCCCGAATACGGTCTGGAACAGGGCTTGGAGGAGGTGATAAAATGGTATTCAAATTCCAGATAGCCGGGGGAGGAGAAATAAATGAACTTGTAAGGTATTTGCGTGCCAGGAACGAGAAGCTGATGATGTGTGGCGAGTTCTGTAACCGCATAGAACTCGGCGATAAGAAGCTGATTGACTATGCAGCTGCGATAGCATCGAAGCTGGATGCGCATGTGGCTGCAACGGGCAATACAGTACTCGAATTGAAGAAACGAGGTATCGCCACCCGGAAGATGTGGGCTGCGGAAGTTATATACTATCTGCAACACGACCGGTGGAAGGAAGGTCTTGACATGGCTGCGAGACCCGATGTGGTTATATTACTTGGATACAACATGGATATACTACGTGCAATTGTTAACTCGTTGTGGACGATAGAAACGGTTGTACTCGATAACATACCGGTAGAAGAAGCGACGTACTCGCTGTCACAGCGCTCCATACCGGAGTGGAAGAATGCACTCGATCTGATTATAAATGAGTTGTGATTCAACTCATCAAATTCAATACTTCATCCAGATTTGGATAGATATTACCGGCTCTTGGTCGGCTTATATGCACGGCAGCGCAGGCATTGGCGAACCTGAGACACTCTTCAGCATCCTTACCTGCGAGGAACGCATATGTTAAGCCGGCATTGAATACGTCACCCGCTCCTGTTGGTGAGATCACATCTACACTGTGTGCCGGTGCGCTCACCTCGAACCCGGTACTTATCCATGATGAGCCTTCTGCACCTCTATGGAGAATCACATTACCACAGCCCATTGCCAGTATCTCGCTAACAGGCGCCAGTTCATTCAGTTCCGCAACGTTGAGGAAGAGCAAATCGGTAAACGGCAGGAACTCGAAGACCGTATGTCTCGCAGCATCAGTCCAGCCAAGATAGGCACTCCACCCGATATCCACGCCTGTATATGCCCCCGATGACTTAGCCAGCCTCAACAAATCCTTATTTGCATGAAATAACCGCTCTGTGTTCCAGTGACCCGCACGCATGACGAAACGCGTGTCCGTGAGAAGTTCCATCTTAATATCTTCCATCACCAGGTCGAGATTCGCACTCCGGTCGGTGAGCATGGACCGGCTGCCATCCTTGAATGCTATACTCACCGTCATGCCGGGATGCGTCCTGTGCTCGGAAACGGCTGCGATACAGTCAACACCCAGCTGCTGCAGTTCCGCTAATAGCCAGTTCGATAACACGTCGTTACCTGTTCTGCATATTATCGCGGTTCTCAAGCCGAGCGAGGCACAAGCAGCTGCGAAGTTGCCCGCCTGTCCACCGATACTGAGCATGAACTCACAGCCGGTCTGCCTGTCACGCTCGGGATAGTCGCTTATGGGCTTGGTTGCTATGTCACAGAAGACATCTCCTATTACTACAACATCGTAGCTCATCGTTACATACAGGGTATTTATAGAGTA
>JAODGP010000091.1 GCA_025464345.1 Methanosarcinales archaeon
CCCGTTCGCCACATCAAACTCTATCTTCGCCACTTCACCCCGCAAAACCGATTTGGGTGCGTCCACTAAGATAAGCGCCATACCCGTGCTATTCCTCACGAATACCGTTGATTCATGCGTACTTCGGTGCGAATTGAATCCATTCCTGTATTCCACCTCAATATGGATGTCTTTATTACCGGGAGAAAGCGGGATGATAGAAAAATTCACCTCCCTCTTCTCATAAGGTGCCAGATTGCCCATGAATATCCGCTCTGGCGTGAGCTCTATGTCTTCTCCCACTGCGGTCACGAGCACTCCGCTCACCGAATTGGGTCTGTTGTTTGCCACCACTATCACAATCTCCTTTGATTCATGTAGTGAAATCTCCGAAGGGACATCTTCCTCTATCAGCTCTACCTTCCCGCTATCCACCTTCACGGGCACTGGAAATCGCACATTCTTCCCATTCTTCACTTCTATGCATACCTCCGGGAAGTAAGTGCCATCGCGGATATGCGTATCGGCTTTTATCGGTATTGCCACTGTTATACTCTCACCCTGTCCAAGAGCACCTATGTTGTAGTATTCAGAGCGCTGTAGACCCTCTCGCAGCCATTCTATCCCTGTTCTACCGCTGCTCAGCCTTATATTGCTTATCTCTGCACTTATACTCCTTGTTGATGTGGTTGTCTTCTGTGAGTACGGTAGGGTTTCAACGGTTGTCTCAGTCTCCGAAGATTGTGTATCCATATTTTTTATGGATAGAGTGATGGTGCCGGAGTCGCCGGGCATCAATGCTTCGGGTTCCACCTTCACAGTGGTAATCATGACCGCAGGACCTTCCGCAGATAATACCACAGCCGTTGCAAGCAGCACCAGAGATGATGCAATAAATATTGCAATGGTTCTCTTCGCACTTATCAGTTCTTTTCCCCTTTCCGGTTTTTTATTCATCTTTGAAATTAAACTCCTCAACAATTTCGTTCTGAGCGAGCATTCCGACTCTAAAAGCTCTTTTACTGCTTCGAACTCCTCCCCATCTGTAATGACTTCTTCATCTTCAGGTAATCGTGCAAAAATTCTTCGCCCCTCTCCGTCGTCTGGTATTCGTTGCTCATGTTTTTATTCTCTATAAGCCCTTTCGCCTCTAAATAAAGCAGATATTTTCTCGCCCTGCCGAAATTGAGATTCGCCTTATATACTATCGCTGTCTTCTTCGCCCCTCCCTTCGCCACTAAAAGGATATCCGCGATTATCTCCAGTCTACCTCTTCGCTCTTTAAAACTCTCCTCTACCGGCATTATCCACTTATTTCTCTATCTCCGAGGACGCATAAAAGGGTATAAGGACTTGAGGTAAGAACCTTAAGTCAGTATCCTGAGTAGCGTTCCCTTTAAAAGAAAGGAACCCACATCTTATCTAAGGACCGATCAAATGATGCACAACAATAACACGAAAGAGCAAGTGGAAATCAACATGATTCTCTGGATCTTAGAAGACCAGCATCCTCATCCCGTGTCGGCGGTTGAGATAGCATCGCGTGTAAACCTTCCGTTGGAAAAAGTCGCGCTCCTCTTACGCTTCATGGCGAAATATTCGTTTATTACATACGATGAGCAGAACGAGACAGCCGTTATCTGTACCGATTTCTTATCGCTCAGATGAGGAAAAGTAAGAGAAATAAATTTTTCGAATATTAGAATATTATTTTAGACATTTTATCTAAAAAATTTAGATGACCGTTAGTTATTTAAATTGTGATTTGAAAGTAGGGTTATGGTAGGAAGTACAAAAATGGCAGGAGCAGAAGTAATAGAGGGTGCAAATGCACAGAGGTTATTAAAGATAAAGGGAGGGTTGAGTGGGGAACGTTTAACACCGGAAATAAAAGTGGCTAATTCGATTATGCACATCTTAGAAGACCAGCATAGCCATTCAGTCTCTGAGATAGCATCATATATAGACATCCCAGCGGAAACAGTCGCACTCTTCTTGCGTTTCATGGCGAAATATTCGTTTATTACATACGATGAGCAGAACGAGACAGCCGTTATTTGCTCTGATTTCTTATCACTTGGGTAATCAACGGTTCCTTCATCTTCCGGTAATCGCGCAAAGATTCTTTTCCCTCCTCTGTCGCCACACCTTACCCGCAGCGATTATCAGACCTCAGTTCCCACTGTACAGCGGATATTGCGAGCGAAGGGGATAAATCGCCCGGGAGGAAGGTGTTCAAAAAACGACAGAGAGTATGAACACAAAAGAGGCGATTATAAACGTATCGAGGTCGGTCTCGAATTCGAGAGTGATAAGATGGGTGATGATTCTGTCAAGATGGGTGATGGTTCTGTCCCTGTCGCGGAAGTCACCAATTACACGGATAGACAGGTAAGAAACATTATTCTTTTGCATGGCTGTCTTCACTACCATCACTTTCTCACCTTTTCACCATTTTGAGGGCGGTTGGCAGTATCTTTTTTGTGTCATATGCCCGTCTTCCTGAACAGTATCGTTCCGAGAGCAACTGTGGCTAAGGTGAATCCTGCCATCACCACGAAGCCCATGAACGGATTAATCACTGACGCACCTGCCAGCCCATATCTTATACCCTCCACCCCGTACGTCAGTGGATCCACGAGCGTCAGCGATTGCAGCCACCTGGGCAGGCTGTCTATCGGGAACAGAGCGCCTGAGAGACCGAATATCGGGAATATAACGAAATTCATGATCAGCTGGAACCCGTGCATGTCCTCCATCTTAGAGGCGATTGCGATGCCAAACGCGGTAAACGAGAGTCCAATGAGCACCATGAACACTGAAGCGATAAGAAAGCCTGAGATGGTGGTATGGTGAGCTGATCCGATGAATATAGAGATCACAAGGATGATAAAACCCTGGATAAACGCTGTGGTCGCACCGCCCAGCGTCTGACCAAGCATTATCTCCAATCGTGACACGGGCGCCACCAGCGTCTCTTTCAGGAAACCAAATTGCTTATCCCATATGACCTGAATGCCTGAGAAAACCGATGTGAACATAACGGTCATAGCAATGATACCGGGCACGATGAAGTCCATGTAGCCCTGCTTCGAGCCATGAATCTCCACAATCGAATTGAGCCCAAAGCCAAGCACCAGCAAGAAGAATAAAGGCATACCCAGACTGCCAACTATACGACTCTTCGAGCGCAGATAGCGCTTTATATTACGTAGCCAGATTGTATATACTATATCCATCATCTACCATGATGCAACCGGTGCATCATCCGCATCCGGTCCCTTATGTCCGCTTCTTCTGCCCGTATCGTCCTGCCGGTGAGGCGTAAGAATACGTCCTCAAGTGTCGGTTTATGGATAGAAATCGAATCAATATCAATGCCGTTTGTTGCCGATAGCCGCACAATCTCTGCGATATGCCGTTCCGCATTGTGGAGTGTAAGGGTGATAAAGCCGTCATGCGGCTCTATATGCTCTACCCATGCCGATTTACTGAGCTGCATATACAACCCTTTTATATCACGCGATTCGAGCGTGACAACATCTCCCCCGATACCCTCCTTCAGCTTCTCCGGCGTATCAAGCGCGATAATTCTGCCACGGTCTATTATTGCTACACGGTCACATAATCGGTCTGCCTCATCCATATAGTGTGTCGTGAGGATGATTGTGATCTCCTTCTCCTTGTTCAATCGCTCGATATACTCCCAGATATGGTTTCTTGTCTGCGGGTCCAGTCCGAGCGTGGGTTCGTCCAGGAAGAACACCTTCGGCTCATGGAGCAATGCCCGTGCAATCTCCAGTCGGCGCCTCATACCACCTGAAAACGTCTTTACAAGACTATTTTTACGATCTTCAAGCTCAACGAGCGACAGCAGGTCTGCAATCCTGCGCTGTCGCACATTCCCGGGTATACGATACAGCCTGCCGTGGAAGTCCATATTCTCGTATGCCGTGAGTTCTTCGTCAAGGCTCGGATCCTGAAATACAATGCCAATTGATTTCCTCACTTCATCCTCATGGGTCATTATATCAAATCCATTGACACGTGCAGTGCCGGAAGTCGGTTTTAACAGAGTTGCAAGCATGGAGATGGTGGTCGTCTTACCTGCTCCGTTGGGTCCGAGCAACCCGAAAATCTCACCTCGCTCTATGGTGAACGAGATATTATCCACAGCCACATGGTCATCAAACTTCTTCGTCAGATTCTCAACTTCTATCATAAGACTAATACTCAAAATCGGGTAGCCCGGAACAAGCCCGGCACCGCACACAGCCCGCTCTGTTCTTGCTCCATCTCATTCCACAGTCATGCAGTATATCCGCCACCTGCTCATATATGTAATGCATCCGCTCAGGCTCAGGTGGCTTATCTTTCTCAAGCATCGTGCCGGGTATGGGGCGTAACGGCACGATAAAGGGGTATACACCGAGTTCTACTGCGAACCTGCTTCCATCTATTATTGACTCATCACTCTCACCCAGACCGGCAATGAGGTATGTGCTGACCTGAGTATCGCCAAAGATCTCTACTGCTCGCTTCCAGGCTGCTATATACCGCTCGAAAGGTATATCCGCCTTGCATTTTGCTACCCGCTCCAGTACTGCACGATCAAAACTCTCAATGTGTATACCAGCGGTATCCACCGCATCATAGAGCGTATCAATCATGCTCAGGTCACTCGGTGGTTCGAATTGCACGTGTATCGGCAATCCAGTGGCTTCTTTTATCGCCCTCGCTGTCTCCGCGAGGTAATTTATACCCTTATCCGGCGTGCTGGTTGTACCAGTGGTGAGAGTTACATGAGTAACTTTATCCAGCTTCTTAGCCGCTTCCGCGACCTCAGCGAGCTGTTCCGGGGACTTCTTCGCTATGGTCGCATTGCTCTGCAGTGATAGCTCAATTGCGCAGAATTTACACCGCTTCGGCGTGTTCCAGTACACACAGGTCTGTATTGTGGTCGTTGCCAGGCAATCCGCACCATGCAATAGTGCAATTTTATAATACGGTATGCCGTCCCGTGTCTTCAAATTATGGAATCGAGCAACAGGGAGCCTGACTTCGGTTATTCGTGCCCCGTTCTTCTTCAATACAAGATGTCCCTGCTCGGTATCCACGCTGTAAGGCGACTGAAGAACGAACCAGCTCTGTGTCGGTACATTGGCAACGGTGCCGCCGAATATGAACATACCACCGGCTGCGGGTCCCGCACCCGCTCGTCTGCCCCTGTCTATGCCTGACACTCTCGCACCCAGGCACAGCAACTCGGTCTTCAATCTTTTCGTATCCATCACTTAATAATAGCACTTTCTCTTTACAAAGCTTTTTGTAGCAGATGTCAAAGATGCAGTGTTTTGTACTGAAGGATGAGATAGGTGCTGAACTGTTTGACAGGTATTATGAGGAACTTAACAGCGAATCCACCAGAAGTAAGAGGTGGGTGTGATGATGTATTGGCTATTGTTAAGCGATGGATCCCTGAGAAGAAAAGAGAAGCAGGGTATAGAGATGATGGAATTCATCAGGAATGAGCTAAAGCGAGGTCAGCAGAATATTTTATTTGGCATTCCTGAAGAACACTCTGTTCAAAAGGAAGCGGGGGAATTAAAGCTCA
>JAODGP010000092.1:0-1607 GCA_025464345.1 Methanosarcinales archaeon
CTTTGTGCGCGGACATGAGTATGCGCAGATGTATTGCATCGGTTACGGGTAGATCTTCACCCGGATCAGGAACCACAAGGCGTGGAAGGCTCCGGTTAATCCATTCCTCCTTCTTTTCGTTCAGTGGTGAAGTGGAGGTGAAAAGAATGAGATTATGAGGCATGCCTGTGTGAAGATGCAGTGGCATAAAGAACCATATTCAACCGGTTCTTATCCTACGTAATTCTTAAAGTGGTATATTTAGAATGTTATAAGTGCGGAATGTGGGTATTAATAATATTTTTTTATGTTTGAAACTGTATATGCGGTCAATTCAGAAATGAAAACCTACAGCAACTCTGAGTACGGTTTTGAAATTCAATGTCCATCGAATTGGTCTTTACAAGAAGCGGAGGATCGCTGCAAATTCGAAGCGATAAGTCAAACAGATGAAATCCTCGCTGTATTTGTTGATCCAGATTGCGAAGACTTGGAGGAGTATAATGAAATTCTCTCAAATGCGTATTACAAAGAGTACACGTTAGTCTATGATTTTCATTCTAACATGGGTAAAGAAACATCTATTGTCAATTGCTGGCACAATTTAGATACTGGCGTCTGGATAGTTTCAGAAAAGTGTGTCCATGATGGATATGGATATGAAATCGCCTATTTCACAGAAGATGAAAGTCATGCAGCGATAGAACACTGGAGAGATGTTTTCAATAGCTTTAAGTTTATTGAAAAGGAGACACCCGGTTTTGAAACGATACTCGCAATTATAGGACTGTTGATAGTGCCATATCTTACGAGAAAAAGAAAATATAATTGAACTATCTTTTTTGCAATATAAAAATGGTGGCATAAATGGAACTAAAAATAAGAATGGATGATATTGAAATCGAATTGCGAGAATACAACATTAATGAATTAAAAGATTTGATAGATGAACTGCGTAATCAGGATACACGTGCCGAATCATTGTGTAAAAAGCTTGAGAAGGAATTAATAGAACAGGAGGGAATATCTTTGACAACCATCATACAATTATCAAAATGGTGTAATACAGGCGTATCTTATGCTAAAGGCGAATCTATAGCAATGAAAATTAGTAAACTTCTGTTCGGAAAGATATTGCCACGTTTAGATTAGTCTTCTTTGCAGTTCATCATTAATTTAGACAATCAAGATAACATATCACATTTTTACCATCAACCAAAAGTGTCAAAGAGATTGTGGAACGCATTAAAATCAAGACATTATAAGCGATTCTGAGAAAGAGACGAACCTTTTAGCGATTGATCCTATGGAAAGGAATTCTTTTAGCTTTTTAAGCCGTAATTTAACCACAGACAGCAGGTTATACAGGGAGTAAGTGAGGTTGTAGTGAATGCCCTGCATAGAAGTTTTCCTCGTCCAGCGCTTACAGAAGCCACAATACTGTTTCAAGTCTTTATGATCCTGTTCATCCATCTTCGCTTTACAATCCTTATTATCGTTTCTGGCTTTGCTTTATGGAGATCAGCGATAAAGAACCTCGAATCGCATTCTTTGATGATACAGAAGACCATTTGCTGCCAAACAATTTCAAATTGAGGTTTGATTCTGCTTGAGGCGATGGCGTGCCG
>JAODGP010000092.1:1924-7819 GCA_025464345.1 Methanosarcinales archaeon
TATAGTCATGAAACTACAATTAAGATTCCCATCGCACTTGCATGAGGTACCCAACACGGCAGAAGTGATACTTGAAACAGGCGCAAGGATAAATATAGAGCGTGCGTATGTGGATGCTGTACGCAGTGAGCTCATCATTGATGTCCCGAATGATAAGGCAGAGCAGGTAGTCTCGCTTTTCAAGCAGAAGGGTGTGGAAGTACGCAAGCTGGTGAAGCTGATCACATGGGATGAAGACAGATGCATCCATTGTGGCGCCTGTATTTCGGTCTGCCCCGCAGGTGTATTCAGATTCGACCATACATGGCAGATAACGCTTGAGGAGGAGAAATGCATCAGATGCAACGTATGCATAAAAGCCTGCCCCATGTGCGCACTCGCTTCCGTTGATGACCATGCATAAGGCGAAAAATGAAAGAGACTATAACCTCAGAGGAGATGGCTGCACTTGATACCAACTGTAACTTCTTCGGGCTATCACCACTGCAACTGATGGAGAATGCGGGCTCGTGTATAGCGCGCGAGTTGAAAGCACGGTTTGGTGAGGATATAAACATAGTAATAATAGCAGGCAAGGGCAATAACGGCGGTGATGCGTTCGCCGCGGCACGACATTTCCGTAACGTGCGAGTCATACTCGTGGGTCGCGCGAAGGATTTGAGAACCGAGGAGACGAGGAGGAACTGGCGGATTTTACGTGATTGCAGGGGCTACATCATGGAGGAGATAACCGATTCCTCTGCTCTTAACGCACTGAAAATAAGCTGCGATGTGATAATTGATGCACTGCTCGGTACCGGCGTGCATGGCAGGCTAAGAGAGCCGGAAGCCACTGCTATTGACATTATCAACAGCACAAATGCGTTTGTTCTCTCAGTGGATGTGCCTTCTGGCTTGAATCCCGATACAGGCGAATGTGATAAGGCGGTTCATGCCGACCTCACTGTTACGTTCCACAGACCCAAACCCGGCTTATTGAATAATGAACATGTTGGCGAGCTCGTTATCGCAGATATAGGTATACCAGCGTGTATGGAACGCCTGGCTGGTCCTGGCGATGTGAAGTTAGCGTTAAGGAACCGTGCGCGGAACAGTCATAAAGGCGATAATGGCAGGGTTTTAATAGTGGGTGGCGGTCCCTTCTCCGGTGCACCCGCGCTCAGTGCACTCGCAGCTCTCCGTACCGGCGTTGACTGGGTAACGGTAGCGGCACCAAGAAGAGTGGCTTCAATCATAGCTTCTATATCCCCAAACATCATTGTTCAGCCCCTTTATGGCTCTATACTTAGCGGTGATGACGTGACACTGATCTCCAACCTGATGAAGAGGCATGATGTGCTCCTCATAGGCATGGGTCTGGGCGCCGCGGAAGAGACTAAAGCCGCTGTGGAACGCATAATATGTGCGGAAACGGTGAAGAAGGCAGTTGTGGATGCTGACGGGCTATATGGGCTGGATCTACCGCTTGAAACTCCCAGACATGTGATCATAACGCCCCATGCAGGTGAGTTCAGGAAGATGGGCGTGGCATCACCTCCTGCTGATGAAGAAGAGCGTATAGAGTTTGTAAAGGATTTCTCATCACGGAATCGAGTGGTGACGCTCTTCAAAGCCGCTTATGACATCATATCGGATGGTAAGCGATTGAAAGTGAATGTAACGGGCAATGCGGGCATGACGGTCGGCGGTACCGGTGACGTCCTGGGTGGTATAACCGCAGCACTGTTCGCAATCTCAGATGACGCATTCAGAGCAGCGACCGCAGCGGCTTTTATATCAGGCTATGCCGGTGATGCCGCATTCCATGATAAGGGGTTCAGTCTGCTTGCAACCGATGTAATAGAGAAGATACCGGCTACTTTGAGATCAATCACGGGCTCAAAGCCCTGAGACAAGTGTGGCGATACCCACCGCACCGGCGTATTGCGAATTTGGTGGCACTATCACATCAGTACCGAGTAGCTGCTCAAACTCCTTCTTCACACCTTCTATCAGCGATACACCACCAACGAATATGACTGGCGGTCGCATCTCCATCTCCTGTATCTGTGTCTCGTACACCTGCTCAGCGACCGAGCGGCATGCGGCAGCGGCTACATCCTCACGCTTCACACCGGCAGCGAGCGATACCACGAGGCTCTGTATGCCGAATACCATGCAGTAGCTCTGCAATTCGTGCCTTTCATGTGATTTCAACGCCAGCTGCCCGAGCTCTGAGATGCCAACATCAAGCCGATGGGCTGCCACTTCCAGGAACCTGCCTGACGAGCCTCCACAGATACCACCAAGACTGAAACTATTTGCTATCCCATCTCGCATGAGTATCAGTTTATTGTTCATACCGCCGATATCAATCACCGATGCTTCGCCCTTATGCCTGCCTGTGAGCAGTGCCGCACCTTTAGCGACGACACTCACCTCCTCTAAATTCAGGTCCGCCTTCACATGCTCGCCTACAAGCTCTCGCCCGTGTCCGGTGACACCGATAGACTCTATCTCCTGCTCCTTCATGCCCGCGGCAGCCAGTGCCTTTTCTATCGCTTCATCTGCACTCCTTATCGGGTCTGTCGTCGGCAGCCACGCCTCCCCCACTATATCGTTCTCTTTCATCACCACGACCTTCGTTGTAGAAGAGCCGGAATCCACGCCCAGGGTTGTGCCCTCCTGCCGCTCCCGCATCAGCAGTGCCTTCCTCGTTATCAATGTCTTCAACGCTTCCAGCCGCGCATATAGCTCTATCTCCTTCGGCTTCTCTACATTCGAGTATGCTATTACCGGTATATCGGTCCTCTCATGCAGGAATCGCCTGATTACATCTTTCACAACCGTGCCCTCGGCACAGCGGAAACAAGTGAGCAATAACGCGCCTTTTATTGATGGGTCTTTCAGCATTGATACCGCCCTCGCCATCATCATGTTCAAACCCGGACTCTCTGCCCTGAAGCCTATCTCATCACATGCCGATTCCACCTGCGAGAGCTCCATCTCAGGATATACCAGTTCTATTCCTACCTGATCCGCTATATCATTCAGTATCCACTGCATTCCACTGTATTCCGTGCCACAGGATATCTGTGCTACGCGTGTTGCCATGCTATGTTATACCTCCGCTATTTGCCCTTCGGTAGACCGGCTAAGAACGCCATTATCCGGTCCACCGTCTCCTTCATCCGCTCACCGCCTTCGTATCTCACTTCCAGCGTCGGTATATTTCGCTTACGTATCAGGAACTTGAAGAACTCGTCACTGACCGCGCAACCCATGCAGCCGAAAGTCGGAGGTGCATCAGTAAGGATGATTGAAGCCTCTGCCTGCTCCAGCAGCGGGGCTAACAGTCCTATCCTGCCCTTTACACCCGCAGGCTCCTCTACCGATACATATCGCAATGCCCGTTTCAGGTCCTCTTCCGTTACGTTTAATGGCGGTGCATCTATCTCCGCATCACGCACATGCTTGCCTATCTCCCGCATCAATACCACCGGCTCATGCCCTCCTCGCTCCACCAAATCCGCTAATATCAAACTATTTGGCGGGTATACCAGTACTTTCATCTTTAATCGCCTATTTTTACTTTCTATTCTTCATTTAAATTTATTGCTCATAATGGATGCAGGTAGTTCATTATTCCCCTTCCCTTCCATCCGTGAAGGGCAGCGGGAATTTATGGCTGATGTGAAACACGCCGTGGAATCAGGCGGGATACTCGTCGCTCATGCACCTACCGGCATAGGCAAGACTGTGGCAGCGCTCGTACCCGCACTTCAATATGCCATTGAGAATGATAAGACCGTCTTCTTCCTCACATCCAAACGGAGCCAGCATAAAATAGCGATTGACACACTCAGGCGGATAAAGGCGGTTAATGATCTGGATATCATCGCGGTTGATATAACATCCAAGCAGTCAATGTGTCCGCGTGCGGTATCCCTGTATCGCGAGTATTATTCCCTGTTCGTGGAGTTCTGCAAGAACGAGCAGAAGAATAAGCGGTGCTGGTATTACATGAACCAGGATGCTGATGCACTCATCCGGATAAAGAGCGAGATAATGCATGTGGAAGAGCTGTGCGAATGGTGCAGATCGCGGCAGATATGCCCATATAAGGCGGCACTGGAAGTGGGTAAGACCGCAGATGTCATTGTTTGCGACTATAACCATCTCTTTTCGGGTGATATTGCGGATAAGATACTGGATAAGATAGAAAGGGGTCTTGAAGACATTATTGTCATTGTTGATGAAGCACATAACCTGCCAGACCGTATAAGAAACAATCTCAGCAGCGAGTTACGATTGAAGACCCTGACAGAGACTGCGAGGGGCATCAGGAACATTGACCGGGAGCTGCATAACAACCTCTCGCAGTTCGAGCTGATACTGAGGAAGCTGGTGATGAGCGCGGTGGAAGATAACAAAAAAGAGATCACGGTGAACCGTGCATTCCTCATAGAGGAACTGGAGAAGATGCTGAGGCGACGGATAGAAGTATTGAGTTATAACGAATTTGTGGATGCGATAAGGAGCCGTGCAGATAGTATCAATTCCTCTGGGTCTGCTGATCGCGACATATTACAGAGGAATCTGGTGTCCATTGCTGATTTCCTGGATGCATGGCGAACTGGTGAGAAGTGCCTGCGTATACTCACCATCAATGAAGAACCCACGCTCGCTGTCAAACTCCTTGATCCCGCGGTGCTGAGCGAACCGGTATTCAGGAGGACGCATGCGTCCATACTGATGAGCGGCACACTGTGCCCCACCGAGATGTATGCAGATGTGCTGGGTGCCACGAGGATAAGCGGTCGGGAGATAGTTATGCGTGAGTACAGGTCTCCTTTTCCTCGAGAGAACCGCCTCATCATTGTAACTAAAGGACTCACAACCAGGTACACAAAACGAGGCGAAGAGATGTACCGGCGGATAGCGCAGAAGATAGATGCGATAGCATGTAATATAAAGGGTTGTATGGCGGTATTCTTCCCGTCTTACGCGCTACAGAAAGCCATTCTTGCACATATGCCGCCACATACGCGAGAGAGAGTGCTGGTGGAGCGGCGCGATATGAGTAAAGGTGAACGGAACATGTTATATGAGCGATTAAGAGCAGCGCAATCGGGTATTTTATTCGCGGTACAGGGTGGCTCGTTCTCCGAGGGGCTGGATTATGAATCCAATATACTGAAGGCGATCATCGTTGTCGGACTCCCACTAAGCCCCCCAACACTGGAAGTTAAGACCTTACAGGGCTACTATACCGGTAAATATGGTGTGAATAAAGGCAGGCTGTACGGCTATATCTATCCCGCTATCACGAAGGTGCTGCAGGCAGCGGGCAGAGGGATAAGAAGCGAACATGACCGCTGTATCATTGTCCTTATGGATTATCGGTTCGCACAGTTCCCGTATAAGAAATGCCTGCCGCCTGATTTCGATATGACATTCTCGGATAATGTGGAGGAGTTATGCCGTAAGTTCTTCAATGCCCGGTAATAAGATTATGTAGAAGTCATTGAGTGGATAATCACTGCTATTCAAGGGGTCGGTATGATAAAGTACCTCATCACCGTCGCTCCAGGAGTCATTGTCAGTGTCATTTATGAAATAACAGGTATGGTTCACGAATAACAGGGTAGAACTTCCAAATGCGGGTGCTTCAAAGTAACTCTTGTTATAACTTTCGCTTCGCGCAAAAGAAGAGTTGAGGGTTTCAGGTGTTGGTTGCTCATATCCCTGTGCTGGCATGTAGAGTTCCACCCAATCAGGGAGTCCATCATGGTCATAATCAGTTTGATTGCCGTCTATTATCCCATTAGAATCCACATCAGGATTCAATGGATTGCTATACAGTGGGTTCATTGAGGAATTCATAAATTCCACTCCGTCCACTATCCCATCATC
>JAODGP010000093.1 GCA_025464345.1 Methanosarcinales archaeon
TGCAGAAGGTATCTGAGGAGTCACAGCGGCTTGAACTGATAAACAAGATAGTGGAGAAGGAGAAGGAGCTGCGCGCCGTCAGGCAGGAGAAGGGGCGGTTCCGTGCACTTTTACCAAGAGTTCAAAAGCTGTGGTAGATAGAATAAAAAGTAAAAAGAAAAAATTCTTTCACCTTTATTTTTTATTTTAATAACTTCTCTGGCATCGTTGATGTCTGGATGTCCAGTCCAAGTTCTTCCTGGCTGTAGCCCATTGCGAGCCCGATGAATTGTGTGGCGAAGAGTATCGGGAAATTGAAAGACGTGCCAAATGCTTTGTTCATCTCCGCCTGTCCACGATCGAGCTGCAAATGGCAGAACGCACATGGGTGCACCATGCAATCACAGCCAGCCATTATCGCATTCACCAGCTTCTGGCGCGTCCATTCGAGTGACTGGGGTGTATCTGCGGTTCGATTACCGCCGCCTGCGCCACAGCACATCAGTTTGTCCTTGTAATCCACATCCTTCGCTCCCGTCACCCGTATCAGGTCCTCCAGTATGTACGGCGTCTCTGAAGACCCGTGTCCACGTACCTCTCTTGGCTTGAGGAAATGGCAGCCATAATGCACTGCTACATTCACATCATCCAGCGGCTTCTTTATCTTCTCCTTTAGCCTGTCCAGACCGATGACATCATGAAGAATCACAATAGAATGGTTCACCTTTGTAGTTCCTTTGTATTCCCTGCCGAATTTGGCAAGTATCTTATTAACCCTCTCCTTTATGTGTGGATGCGTCTTCAGCAGGTGGTCCGCTTCCTGAAGAGAGCCGTAACAGCCATTACACGTCACATATATCTCAAGTTCCATCTCCTCTGCTATTGCGAGATTACGTGCAGCAACCGGTAGCCAGGTATGCAGATCGAAGGAGCCAAATACACCCGGCGCAGGGCAGCAGGAAGCACCCACCATCTCCTTCGTCTCTATCCCGAACTCCTTAAATACTTTCTTCGTCGCCGCTTCTATACCCGGATACCTGTTCGGTGTAATACAGCCCAGGAAATAAGCATATTCCCTACCATCTTCCGTCATTTCTTACCCTCCTTCTTCTCCATCCCCCTTAGATTCATCGTATCCCAGTCGAAATCAATCATCACATCGTAATTCGTGCTTTTGAATATCGTTCGTACCTGTTCCAGCTGATCCTTGTTGTCCGGGTGCTGTGTGGTGGGTGGCTGCGAAGCAAGCCCTACCTTCTCCCTCAGCTTCATCTGGTCCGGTCCTATCGGCACAGCATGACCCGTCTTCAAGACATAAACGCCAATCATCCTGTGTGGAACGGACATGTGCCCCTCTTTCGCCGCTAAGTTCCTTATCGTCCTTATTATGTCCGTGGTCTTCACACCTTTGGGGCATCGCTCATAGCAGGTGAAACACGTTGTGCAGAACCACAGTTCAGGTGCGTTAAAAATCTCCTCCCTCAGGTCCAGTAGAGCCATCTGCATCAATTTCCGTGTTCTTAACGCCGTATTTCTGCCCGATGGGCAGCCACCTGTACACTTGCCACACTGAACGCACGCCTTGAGCGTTTCCATGTGCTCCTCGCCGAAGACCTCACCACCGTAAGCAACTATATCCTCATATAATGTCCCCATTCGGATACCTCCCTTATTTTTACTACTGCCTTATCATTTACCATATAAATAATTTGCTATTTTTTCCTTCTCTCCACTCGCATCATCAAAATTCCAGCAGTTCCACATCCCATGTCTCCAAATCCAGTATCGCAACCGTACGCTTCCCGCTCAGGTAGCCACAGCATTCACCCGGCAATCAGCGCATCGCCCTTATGATCACATGTGCGTTACCGGGTGTGCGGGCACGCTCTCGGTCGACACTTTCGCCGTCAGCCAGACCCCCGATACCGTCCTCCATATCGCGACCCTGCGAGCGCCGTGCGTTCATGGTAAGTCTGCTCCCTTCCGGGCCTGAACCGGTACCCATGACAGAGATATGGTAACAAACCCTCCGGTTTGTACCATATCACCGACGACCCCGCAGGACGATATCTCACGGTAGTGCACCGGGCTGAAACTGGCAGCTACGATGCCTTCCTCGAGCTTCGCCTCTTGCATATCGACGATTTCAAGTGGCAGAGGACGCCGAGCCCTCCAGGCTAGCCCGCACAATTAGTTCTTGATCTTTATAATATAAAAAACCTGCTCACATAGAGGTTATCCTTTAGAGAATGGCTCTCACATCAAGAGAACTCTGGATAAACTCTCTTCCCGCCTTTATGTGAAGAAGGGGCTTCCACTTTCAGATTCAGCCGCTTCTCCAGCTCCTTATATCTCTTCCTTATGGTTATTTCGGTCGTTCCCATAGCTCTTGCTATCTCCTTCTCCGTACGATATTCACCACCCAGAATAGAGGCGATATATATCGCAGCCGCCGCTGTTCCTATCGGACCCCAGCCCCTCGTCGCCATCTCCACATTCTTATCGCCCCTTATTATCTCGATAGCCCGCTCCCTCGTCGCAGGACTCAACCCCAGTTCGGAGCAGAACCTGGGTATAAACAGAGAAGGATCCGCGGGTGCAAGTTTTATCTCCAAATTCCTCAACAGGAATATATAAGCCCTCCTTATCTTCTTCAACGGGCTCCTTGAGACTTCTGCTATCTCTTTCAATGTCCTCGGAACGCCATACTGCCTGCAAACGATATACAGCATTGCGGATACCAGCTCCTCTATACTCCGACCCTTTATCAGCTTCTCCTTCGTCGCTCGCCTGTACAGAACAGAAGCCCCTTCCCTTATATTCGGCGGTAACTTCAGTGCACATGCCATCCTGTCAATCTCAACGAGCGCAAATGTGAGGGTCTTCTCATTACTGTCTATATTTGCCCAGCGTACACGTCTTAACCCGGGTGGCATCACCGGTGTTGGTGTACTCAACCCCTTGTCGTGTATTCGATAGCTCATACCCGGACCTGTCCTCGTCCTCCTGCATAGCTGATCAGGATCAAAAGCACGCCACTCGGGTCCTGTATCCACCAGATTCTCCGCTATTACCATGCCACAATCGGCACAGTAAAGCTCAGCATGCTTTGTATCAGATACTACATTCTTCGATCCGCACTCCGGGCAGTTCCTTATCCTCGTTGTCATCCCTATCCCGCCTCTGGCTATCGCTCATGTCAGCGTAAATATATGTTACGTTATAATATAAACGTTATGAAGTCGAAATTCAGAGGAGCGCTTATCGGTGGCGCGGTAGGTGATGCACTGGGTGCACCTGTGGAGGGCTGTACGTGGGAAGAGGTACGCCTGTTTCATGGCGGCACCATGCGCTATACTGATGATACCGAGATGATGATTGGTGTTGCGGAATCCCTGATAGATAAGAAGGGATTTGATGGTGCGGATATGGTACGTAAATTCTTACGGAATTATCATGCATGGCGGGGCTACGGTCCCGGTACACGTGCAGTTCTTGAACTCTTAAGGGCGGGTGTGAGCTATGCGGAAGCATCGAAGAGGATATTTGATGGCGCCGGGTCATACGGTAACGGTGCAGCGATGCGAATCGCACCTCTCGGACTATTCTATTGCGATGATATTGATACACTGTGGGATATGGCTTACAGGGCGAGCCACATAACACACTCACACGTGCTCGGTAAGGAAGGAGCAGCAATCATGGCATGTTCCGTCGCTCTCGCACTTCGTGGTTATAGAGAGGAGATGCTGAACGCTCTTCTGGCACGAACCAGAGAGGAGGTATACCGTGATAAGCTGAGAAAAATAGAGCAGCTACTGGATGCTGATAGACAGACCGTGATTGAGGAGTTGGGTAACGGTGAAGCGGCTTTTGAGTCTGTTATCACTGCAATTTACGCATTCATCAGGTTCCACAACTTCAAAGACTCCGTCATCTACGCAATCAGTCTTGGTGGTGATACAGACACGATAGGGTCAATGACCGGCGCGATAAGCGGCGCTTATTACGGTGAAGCGGCTATACCTCCGGAATGGGTGAATGCACTGGAGAACGGAGCTAAGGGGAGGAGCTATATAATCTGGTTGGCTGATGAGTTATACCGCATCAGATTCCCTTAATTTATATTTGCGGGCAGGAGTCAAACTCCTCGTTCAAGCGCTCCTCCATCTCAGGTCACAGTCTCCCCCAGCCTGCCCTGCTGGATCGCTTTCCTTATCTCCATAGCCACACGCTTGCCAACCGATAGAGACTGCCCGTAGAGGTATCCCGAATAGGGTGTGAACATCGTTCCGGGCGAGCCCTGCACCCGGAGCGAGACATCAAAGACAATAGCCCGCTCCTTCGGCGGTCCGGGAATGAATACAGACTGCAGGGCGAAAGGACCAATGATGCCTGGTGGATACTCATCCCGGGCAACACGCACGAATCTCTCGCCAAGCTCAAATATCTGCTCCAGAAGCGATTCCTTTACCGTGCATGCTATGTGACCCGCTTCGATCGTTCTGACATCCACGAATCTCTGCGCTTCTAACTGCTGTGACGCGGGCAGGCGCAGGAAACCATCCAGATTCGTCTGACGCCGGGTATCAATGCCGAGCAGCTCCAGCCGCTGGTCTAAAAGCGAATAGAAATAATTGAAATTGAACTGAGCACCAATGACGAATTCCTCAATCACCGCCTTCTTCAGCCCTTCTTCCGTTATTTTACCCTCTCGTATCATCCGCTCAGAATTACGGTAATATTCATCAGGCGAGGAAGCGAAGAAGAACGCACGCTCGTATTCCCGCTCCGCTTCCGGCGCTTTCACCAGAACTAAGCGGTCTATCTCTTCCGGGCGTTTATATGTCCTTGGATATGGTATCCCTCCTTTCTCCATCAGATAATACTGATTCCTCGGTGCATCCCGCTCCTCCGCCCTGAGCATGCTCCTCGTGCCGAATAAAGGTATGAGAAATTCATCCTCGATGCGATCAAAGCCCACATATACCTCAAATGAGCGGTGCGGGATGAAAATGACGTTATTCTCACGCATTTCCCTCAATACACCATCCGCTGTTATATCTGAGAATTTATTGAGTATTATGGTCTGATCCACGATTCCCTTAGACCCGTCAGTCCGGTAGTAAATATCATACGTCTTCTCCCTGCCTCGCTCACATACTACAAGCGTTCTGAAACCCAGATCTTTCGCACCACGGCATATATCCAGTGCAGAATGCGATCCAAGTACACCTATGGTTATCTTATCCTGATTGTACTCCTCCAGGATCTCTATTATCTCATCCTGCGTGATCATCCTTATTTATTATTGGGCTAATTATTTATATATATCGAGGAGGAAAAGGGGATTGATATGAGAGAGTGGTATGGTAAGGATTGGGGATTGACCGTGCGGATGGTGCTGACAGCGGGTTTACTGGTGATTGTCTACCTTGCGTTCCTTACGATACTGGCGCAGTTCATGGAGGCGATCCCGCTGCTTATGATTGCCGCGGTATTCCTCATAGCACAGTACTATTTCGCCGATAAGCTTGTGTTATGGAGCACGGGTGCGAGGATAGTATCACGCGATGAGTATCCGGAATTACATACGATAGTGGAGCGGTTATGCAATCTTGCAAATTTGAGTAAACCCCGTATCGCAGTGATAGACACGCCGATACCAAATGCATTTGCGACCGGGCGGAGCCAGAATAAGGCGGTGGTGGCGGTTACGACCGGGCTGTTGCACAGGTTGAACCGGGAGGAACTGGAAGGTGTGCTGGGGCATGAACTCACGCATGTAAAGAATCGGGACGTGCTTGTGATGACCATTGCGAGTTTCTTATCCACGATAGCATGGTTCGTAATGCGGTTCTCATTCTATTCATCACTCTTCCGTGGTGGAGGCAGAGACAGGGGTGCCGGTGCCACTATCATCATCTTCCTCGTATCCCTGCTCGTATGGTTCATCAGCTTCATGCTTATAAGAGCGTTATCGCGCTACCGTGAGTTTGCCGCAGACAGGGGTTCTGCAATCATCACGGGCAACCCGTCCGCGTTAATCTCCGCATTATTGAAGATAAGCGGGGTGATGAAGCGTGTTCCAGCCAGGGACCTGCGTGAGGTCGAAGGGATGAATGCATTCTTCATCATACCGGCTATATCGGGCGATACAATCATGAGTCTGTTCTCAACACATCCACCACTGGAGAAGAGGATAGAGCGATTGAGTGCGATGGAACGTGCGATGGAGCATGGGACTTATTGATGCATTACTGGGGCGAGTGAGACCGGCTGCACCCAGGATTGATACGCTGTTCAGCATCTCCACAGCATGTATCACGCTGGAGGCGAATCTGGACATCACACATGCGGGTGTGGCAGGTATATGCTTCAAGATAGTATCATCAACGACGTTCGACCGGCTGCGATCGGATCTTGAGGATTTATTGACGCTTACCAGACGAGACACAGCAACGGAATACCGGATAGAGAAGGATTCGTTTGGCTATCTCTGGATAGTGCTGAGGGATAATGATTTTGAGGATCTGGTAACCACGATCAATCTGATCTCGGAGACCGTGATAGAGAACGGCTTTGGAAGCGCTTTGCTATGCTCTGTATTTAAATTCAAGAATCGCAGGGGTAAGAAAATCTACATGATATACAACTACAAGAGTGGCAGGTTCTACCCGTTCATACCCGAAGGAGCACGAGAGAGGGACGAGCAGTACGAGCTGAAACTGAATGCCGTGCTGAGTACCGAGTTACCGCTGGAGAAGGATATAAGCAAATGGTACCCGATGTGGGGTATCCCGCTATAAGCTACCGTGATTTATTAAAAAATAAAAAAGAAGGGGTTTTTTGGGAATTACAGGACCAGGATTTTGTCTGCGCCGAGGGCTGCTTCTATCGCGTCCGGGATTTTCACGGGCATTATGAAATCTTCGATATTTGATGTGTCTTCTACCGACGTAGCGAAGCCACTGACAAC
>JAODGP010000094.1 GCA_025464345.1 Methanosarcinales archaeon
CCCCTTTTCCCTTTCAAAACTTCTCTAATTGATTCTATAGCGGGTGCTGTTAGACTGTCATCGTCATCTCTTATCGCATCGTAGCGACCCAAGGAATGTGCGAGATAACCCCAGAGGGTCTTTACACTATACGCCTGATATTTTAGAGGTTTTGCAGGTCTCGCAGAATATTCGGCTGATTTACCATGAAATAAGTCCTCACAAAGAACTCGTAAGGGTCGGTATACATAGCGTGTGCTTCTCCACTAACGACTTCAAAAAGCTCTGGCGCTAAGCAGTCATCTAATTTCTCATCAAATACATCAGCCCATAATTCGCATTCTTTGACGCCCATATCCTGCCCCTCCTAAAAAGTATCTGGAAGTTTATCGGTATTTTTGGATGGGCTCCCTTTCAACTCAACCAGTTTATCAAAGATATGAGCAATCATACGAACCGCTGAATCAGGATACGCATCGCTTCCTTCTCGCTACGTCCGCCGCATCGCTCCACTATCCTGGCATAATCCCGTATCTGCTCTTTTATACGCTCTCTAACGTCGGCACTAATTTGAATATCGTATCTGGATGCGAGTATAGCCGCTTCTATAACGGCGTTGAGCCCTCGGTTTACTGCACATGTCTTCTTATTCAGTATCGCAACTGCGAGCGGATTCAGCATGAAGAGCAGATAATCGGCTCGTTCCTCTATCTCACGGCACCGAAACAGTATCCACGAGTTCGCATTCCTCAATACAGGAAAGCCATGAAAACGCGAGAAATCACTTGCTTCTGGATTATCAAGCAATGTCCGGACAAATAGCACTGCATCATCCGTCACATTCGCTGCGAGTTGCATCGTTGCTTTCACGTTCGATAACGTCTTTGAGCCCCTGTATAATGCCACACAATATCTGCCAGCTTCATTGTGTATGCCAACCGGTGCGGCATTGGGCTCGCCCGAGATGGAGTATGTGGTGGCTATAACCTCTGTTATACCCTCACGTAGCCCCGCATCTCTCAGGTCTGCCATCGCTTTGAATGCACTGTGTGGCGTCGAATTGCGAAAATAAGATTTATTTTCCTGCTTTTCTACGTTCCTTCTCCGCAATACCCGCTTCCTTCTTCTGTTTCATCAACCTGTGCACCAGTTCGGCACCAGAAGGGTCTATCCGCTTCGCTTCTATGTAGCCACGTTCTATAGCGCCCTCGAATACGTCCTTTCCGGTGTATGTTCGGACGATAACGGTTGATTTACCTTCGGGCGTGCCACTGTTGCCCACACTGATATCAGAGAACAGAGCAGTGAAATCCTCGCATACCCTGCATCCATCACGCTTATATGGCTCAATCTCTGCGATGTCTGCACTCAATAGCTCACCGGCATCACTGTACACGTGCAGCACATTATTGCTTATCTGCATGCCTGTAACCTCGTTTATGTTTATGCCATGCACAGCAGCGAGATATTCATTGACCAGCCGTTCATAGGAGTAAGAGCCCATGCAGAATAGCCCGATTCGCAACCTTATGATGGAAGCGAAGTTATGGGCATTATGCGTGTCCCGACCAACAGCGAGCATCTTCTCGTAACCTGCCATCTGGCATGGCGTACCGACGAGTGCGACACTCCACAGCCCGTGATCTATGATGGCATCTGCGATACCGGTAAGCGCTGCTGATGGTGTGTATTTACTGCCGGCAGCCTTTAGCAGGCTTGACCTGTCCATAGCAACCTGCACACGGGTTCGCCAGTGCTCATCTCGAACAACCGTCACACAACCCTCCACTATACCATCGGCAAGGGCATAAGCAAGTAGCGCGGTTACTGCGCCACCATCCTGAGCTACTGCCCTTATCTCATCATCCGAAGCAACGACTTCATACATCTCCTCCAGTTCACGCCTCAACTCCGGCTTCTCCACCCGTGGACACTGGTAATAGCAGTATCCGCAATCGGGTGGGCATTGCAGACCCTCGCCCATTACCGGACGCTCCTTATCGTAGTCCATCACGAGATACCTGTAATCGAGCAGTTTACATGTTGCTATACAGCCGCCACAGAGCGCACACTTGCCCCTGTCTATCACTTCCTGCTCCAGATCTCTAAAATCCTTCTTCTCTTCCATGATTATCATTTATCACTCTAAGTTTATAAAGCTGCCCTCTCCCTCATAATCTCATTCATCCACCTCACCACCTTACAGTTTTAAAAAATAATAACCTTTGTGTCATATGACACCTTGGTTCATGATGGAATATTGATTGAAGAAGCGAGTGGAAAAAGAGCAGTAAGATGATAAGGATCATAAACCTGTCCAAAGACTGGAAAGACTTCTCGCTCAAAAGCATAAACTTAGAGGTGAAAAGAGGCGAATATTTCGTGATATTGGGTCCCACAGGTGCGGGGAAGACTTTGTTACTGGAGACAATCGCGGGTTTTTACTTCCCTGACTGCGGAGAGATCTGGATAGAGGGGCATGATGTAACAAATTTAGCACCTGAGCGAAGAAAAATCGGGTTCATTTACCAGGATTATTCATTGTTCCCGCATTTTACCGTTGAAGAGAACATAGAATTCGGGCTGAAATTGAAGAAGTTCCCTGCCACGGAAAATAGAAAGAGATTGAATGAAATAATGGACTGGCTGGGCATATCACATCTTGCACATCGCTATCCCGCAACGCTGAGTGGTGGCGAGCAGCAGAAGGTTGCTATTGCCAGAGCGATTGCTATTGAGCCTTCTGTATTGCTTCTTGACGAGCCGTTATCCGCATTAGACCTCAGAACGAGGGCTTACCTGAGAGAGGAGCTGAAGCGTGTGAAAGAGGAATTGGGAATCACA